>JAFXGO010000018.1 GCA_017520185.1 Elusimicrobiaceae bacterium
ACCATCGCCGGGATAGTCCGTATGGATCGTCCCGCGTACACCAAACTGACCATTGGTTTTGCCAAATTCTCCCAAAATTTCATAAGACCCATCCCACGACGTACAAAAGCGAATCGGGTCATTATACCCTTTGCCCGTACCATCAGCGCGTTTAATACACGGGGTCTCTTCGCCGTTTTCAAAGTTGGAACCACAAAGCGCAGCAGCAGTTCCTGCTAGTTTCCCGTCACTTAATTTATAACATTGCCCCCCTCTACATTCATACAATGGATTAGGACAAGTGGAAGTCTTTTCCCAATTGGCTGAAGCACCATAACAGGTGTACGAAGCACACATAAATTGGGACAAATCAACCGTATTTGTAGGAGGAATAGCACTACCAGGATCAGCATCTGTGATATAGTTGTTTTGCAAACTCATGTCTATCGTGCGCACAGCCGGGCTCTTTTCCGGATTGCCGATATCGTTGGAAGCGTAATATTTGGCAATTTCAAAGCGTACGTTTTGAATAGGAAAGGCAACAGAGTACGTGGCAGAACCGTTGGGTTTGTTGGTACAGTATACATCCATACACAAACCTAAACAGTGGTTAGGATAACTGTTATTTTCTGTCGGAGACGGATACGGCTGGTCATACTCAATCAAAGCAGAGGTTTGCCACGGGTCAGACGTGTTTTTACCGGCTACATTAACGATACCGCCCTTATAATCGGCATCTGTTAAGTTTGCTGTTTTCCAGTTGCAATATACGTCGTTGATTCCAAAACCACTTGCCGTATTTTTATAATACACCCCCATGGAGCGTACTTCGGCCGATTGGGCAAAGGCGGATTGCGCCGCCAAAAACAACACAGGCAAAAGCAGCACGGGGGCTACCTTGCCTAACCACGTTTTGAAAGAGGAATGAAATGTCATGTTTTATGAGGTCCTGTTCGTCTGAATTTTAAAATCTTTATATGCCAACAAACCGCCGAGTCCTTTTATTTTTAATTATTTTAAAAAGACTCAAAACGGACTTACTCTTAAATTCTTACAACTTTTGCACAACTTGTCAACTGTTTTCTCTCTTTTTTTCGTCAAAAAAGATTTCTTACTTACCAAATTCTTGTCTTCACGCGCTTTTTGGGCTTTTATAAAATCTATTGAGGCACTTGATCTGCCACTTCCCGATAGACGGCAAAAGTACCGCGACGACCATCTTTGACCCAATAGAGTGCCTTATCGGCCTTTTCAAACAACTGTTCTGCATTGGAACCGTCCTGCGGGAAAGAAGCAATCCCTTGACTAATACTTAAGGTGACGCGTTGACCGTCGGTATATCTATCCGGAATGGCGATGGCATTGATGCGCTCTTTTAAGCGTTTGGCAATGATTTTGGCTTCTTCATCATTGGTGCGGGGCAGCATAATTACCATTTCGTCGCCGCCGTATCTGCACGGAAAATCCGTCTGACGCAGACTGGTGCGAATCACGCGGCTGACCTCTTTTAAAGCCCAGTCTCCTATTTGATGACCATAGGTATCGTTGATTTGTTTAAAAAGATCAATATCTAGCACAATTAAAGATAAAATCAAACCAAAACGTTTGGAGCGATAGATCTCCTCCGAAAATTTTTCGCTAAAGAAACGACGGACCGGCAGTTTGGTCAGTTCGTCATAGTTAGAGAGTTCTTGCACACGCTCAAACAGGGTGGCATTGTCTATCGACAGGGCAATTTGGCTAGAAAATTGCTTCAGCGAAATAAAATCCAAATAATCAATCCGCCGACGGGATAGCAAATTATCAAAAGTCAAAAAACCCACTTTTTTGCGTTGCACTTTTAAGGGGATATATACAACATTATTGATAGAACGATAGGTAGCACCGCTGCTAAAAATTTCTTTTAACAAAGTACGTTCATCTTCCGGCAGATCCTCCCCCACTTGACGGGAAACCGTCCCTGATATATCCACACCCAATATACTTTTGATTCTGGTACCGTCATAATTGGTTTGATACAAACGCACACGATCAAAGCGAAAATATTTCTGCACACCTTGCAAAATCATTTCCAAACCGTCAGACAAACGTAAGGAAGATGCAAAAATGGTGGCCAAATCATTTAAAGCCGTAGCGATGTTTAAACGTTGATTTTTGGATTGGTCTTCCTCCGTGTTGGTCAAATTATGAGAAATTTCAGCCGCTACGCTTTTGATAAGTTTTTTCTCAGGTTCCGTAAAATGACGGTTCCGACGGAAACGCTCTAAACGCAACACCCCCACGCTGTCTTTTCTGACGGTACGCACTTCTTCTCCGTCTAAAATCATATTGGGCTTTTTCCAACGGAGAAGCACATATACCGCCGGATAATTAAGTTCTGTAGAATCGGCTATTCCATCGCGCAACAGTGTTTTTAGAAATTCTGGCTCCCCAAGCACAGAAATATCTTCTTGCATATCCATACAATACTCTTTTTTGCACATCAAGTTTAAAGAAAGCAACGCGCGCTCTTGTTGCCAATTAAAAAAATAAACTCTGTCTAATTTAAATAAATCTCGCAGAGCCGGCAGCGCACAATCCAACAATTCGCGTTTGTTTTGAAAAGTTTGGTTTAATTTCTTGGCAAATTTAAATAGTGTAAATGCTTCTTTATCAAACATGCTTTACCCCTCATACAAAGACAACAAATACTGGGTTTCTTTGGACACTTTATCAAGTTCTATATCCAAACTTGCTTGAGTAAAACGTCCCTCTACGATTTGAGTGGCACTGACTGCTAAAATTTTATTCAACATTTCAATAACGGTGCCCGTAATGGTAATATTGGGCAATGTGCGCGCCGAAGCCAAAATAGCGGCATAGGTTTGCAAGCGTTGAGAAGATGTAAAAATAAGTTGCTCAAAACTATCCTCAAAAGCGGGAAAAACTTCCATCGCAGAAGCATACTTAACCTGATTATCCGCCCGAGCCGACCATTTAATAAACTCAAGTGCGGTTTGCTTATCTTTTCCGGCCACATTAATCATTAAGTTCATACCGGACAAATAAGCATAAGATTGATCCCCTGTACGAGGAACCGGCAAAGTCTTTACACGGGCACGACCTCGACCGTGAAAACTGACGAGCCCTTGTTTACGAGATAAAAGCATGCTGGCTTTGCCTGATAGCATGGTCCCCAAACTGCCACGTTCCCTCAAAATAGGCATATAGTCTTTTAATGCCAAATTTATATAATCTTTCACACCTTGCTTAAAGGCAGCGCAATGAATTAAACTCTCGCGCAAATCAGGAGTAAACAAGTCAGCCCCATGCCCCCATATTTCCATAAAGGTACTGCGCGTAGATAAAGAGCCGCGCCAATCCCCATTTTGCATGGGATAATAGCCTTCCACTTCTTTAAAATAATCCTGCAAACGGGCACACACGTCTAACAAGCCGTCCCAAGTGGCTAATTCCTGCTCCGGATTTTTGGTGACAAATTTTAAATGATCTACCCGATAATGCAACGCGCTCATATCAAACCACCACGGGTATGAATATAAATCTTTCGTACCGGGTTTGTAGCAATGCGCTCTGAGCGGAGCCAATGCCGTAGATAAGGAAAGGCCGGGATCTAATTTTGATAAATTTTCTGCCACACCGGCGCGGGTAAGAAGCGCCGTCCAATAATGCGGAATTTGAATTACGTCAGGGATCACCTCTCCGCTGGCAGGATATTTAAGGGTAAAAATTTTCTTCCATAATTGATTGCGCGTCAACACCTCCACCGTCACATCAGCGGCAGGGTGTTCTTTTTTAAAACGTTCCACCAATTTTTGATAATCGGCTTTTGTATGCGCACCGGAGTCCGGCATAACCCACAAAATCATCTATTATTGCTCCCAATTTTTAACCTTTAAGTTTGGATTAATATTGATTTTCCACTTTTTATCCAAAGCATTCGGACCGGCATATTCTAACTTTTTCCACGCAGCCAATGCAATCATGGCCGCATTATCCGAAGACATGGTGCGCGGAACAAAATGCGTTTGGATATTTCGTTTTTGAGCCTCTTTTTGCATCAACTCACGCAAAAGCGTATTGGCCGCCACACCACCGCCAACAGCGATATGATGCACTTTATATTTGTCTGCTGCCAACATGGTTTTTTTGACCAAAGTCTCACAAACAGCTTGCTCAAAGCTGGCACAAACATCCGGAATATGAATTGGCTGATGATCACGTAAATAATAACTGACAGAGGTTTTGATACCGCTGAAAGAAAATTCCCATGTACCTGGAAGCAAAGGGCGCGGGAAATCTATAGCATCACGTCTACCCTTTAAAGCCTGCGCAGAAACTTGCGGGCCTCCCGGATATGGCAAACCCAATAATTTGGCCACTTTGTCAAAAGCCTCTCCGGCTGCATCATCACGCGTGCGACCCAACACTTTATATTGGCCGTATCCTTTGACATACCAAAGTTCGGTATGACCGCCCGACACAATAAGGGCAATCAACGGAAAACTTAACGGATTTTTAACTTCATTATCCTCAAATTCGCAAGCAAACAAATGCCCTTCCAAATGATTCACTCCGATCAACGGCACTTGTTTAAAATGAGCCAGTGTCTCCGCCGCCACGCGCCCCACCATCAGACCGCCGGGTAAGCCGGGCCCATGCGCAAAAGCCACACAATCAATTTCTCTGCCACCTAACGCCTGCTCAATAACAGTGGCAATTTTGGCTGCGTGCGCGCGGCTGGCCAGCTCCGGCACTACGCCGTGATATTTTTTATGTTCTTCTATTTGAGAATAAATTACATTGCTCACCAATGTTTTACCTCCTACCAAGACGGCGGCGGAAGTTTCATCACAGGTGCTTTCAATGCCTAAAACAGTAAAGTCTTTTTTCATCATAGTTTATTGGGCGCTTTCTTTTTCTTCCGGTTGTTGCACTGATTGATCTTGCGCTTTTTCAGATTTTTTTGCCAATATTTTTTCAGGACCTTCTTTCAAAATCTCAACGGCTTTATCCAAGACCGGATCCTTTTCTTTAAATTCCATTTTCGGTTTTTCTCGGCCCGGAGTATATACTATATTATTATACTGCATAAAAATATTCACTTCTTCTTTGGGGTCTACCTTTACCTCCACATCCGGAAAAATGCCACCTTCATTCTCTTTGCTCTTATCGCGATAATCGCGATGAATCAAACGACCTTTAGGCGTATAGTATTTGGCAATCGTCAGACGCAAGCCGGCACCGCCCTCTAGCGGAAGAAGTTGCTGTACGCTGGCTTTACCAAAACTGCGTTGCCCCACGATGACGGCTCTGTCATTATCCTGCAAAGCACCGGAAACGATTTCACTGGCAGAAGCAGAGCCCTGATTAATCAATACCACCATCGGAATATCCGGATATGGGGCATGAGCACCGGTTTTAAATTCTTGGTAATATTCCTGCTTACGCCCTTGTGTATACACAATCATTTGATGATTACCCATAAACATTTTGGCAATATCGGCCGCACCGTTTAATAGACCGCCCGGATTGAAACGCAAGTCCAAAACCAACCCTTTCATGCCTTGTTTACTTAACTCTTTTAAAGCCTTTTCCATTTCTTCACCGCTATGGCCGGAAAAATCCACCAAATAAATATAACCGATTTTGTCTTCCAACATACGGAAGTAAACCACTTCCGGCACAATTTTTTGGCGTTTAAAATGAAAATCCGGCAAATTTTTATATTCACCGCTTTTTTCATCTTTGCGGCTAATGGTAATTTTTACTTTTGTCCCCACCGGTCCACGCATCAAATCCACTGCACTATCGAGTTCCATCCCCGTCACATCTTTATCGTCCACAAACAAAATACGGTCACCCGGCATCACTCCCGCTTCAAAAGCAGGCGTGTTGGGCATAGGACTCATGACCGTCACAAATCCGTCCACTTTAGATAAACGAATCCCCAAACCGCCAAAATCTCCCCGGGTATCATTTTTCAATGCTTTATAATCTTTAGGTTCTAAATATTGGGAAAAATCGTCCAATTCGTCCACCACTCCGCGAATGGCACCGGTAATTAATGTATCGCTATCGGTCGGCTCCACATAATTTTCTTTTACATATTCCAACACCGTCACAAAAGTGCGCAACTGTTTTAAACCATTATCCACCGCTGCGTAGGCATACGGGAACAAAGTCCCCACAAAAAAGATAACGGCCAGCCAAGAGGCTATTTTTATTGATTTTTTATTTTCCATAACTATCCTCCGCGTTTTTACACGCATTCTTCAAATCTTTTTTTCCAACCAATCCATCGGGTTTACAGCCGTAGCCCCCTGACGGGTTTCAAAATAAACGGCATAACGGCCCGTACCGGATTTTTGTTGCGTATCCAAGCCGGCCGTTCCCAAAATACCGCCCTGTGGCAATTTTTCACCAACGGTTGCCTGTATCTGACTTAAAAATCCATAAATACTAAAGAAACCTTTTCCGTGATCAACAATAACTACATTTCCGTAAGAGCGGAACGGACCGGCATAAATGACGTCTCCCTGTGCCACCGTTTTTACGGATTCTCCGGCTTGAGCAGAAATCTTAATACCATCTCGGAAAATCCATGTGTTCAGGTCCTTTCTATATTCTTTGCCAAACTTGCTGATTATCTTTCCTTCCACCGGCCAAGGCAATGAATTTTTGGGCAAATCGATTTTAGCAATGGAAGAAATGGTTTCTTCTTTTTTACCGGTTTTAGCAGCCTGCTCTTTGGCTTGCGCTTGCTTTTTGGCAGCTTCGGCCTTACGTTGCCGTTCAAATTTAGCCAACAAATCGTCCAATGCTTTGGCTGATTTATTCAGTTCGTTAATTTCTTGACGGATAGCATCGGCTTTCTTCTTGGTTAATTTTAAATCTTGTTGTTTTTTTAAAAAATTAGTGGTGATGATTTTTTCTTTTTGCTCAATTTGGGAACTCTGCGCCATTAATTTTTGATTGCGTTTTTCAAAGTCATAAATTTTTTGTTTGGCGGCCTTATTTTCATTTTGCAAAGAAACGGCAAATTCTGCTTTGTGGGTTAGGTTTCTTTCCAGCAAAACTTCTTGCACCAAGTCCAATTCTCCGGGACAAATTTCACAAACCGGCAACAAATAATGCTCTGCAATCTCTTGAGTCAACAGGTGCCGCCACAATGGCATACTCCTCTCCAAGGCCTCCCGCTTATCTTCGGTGGAAAGGATCGTTTTTTCTACATAACTGATGTCAGAAGCCAACTTGTCTTTTTGACGTTTGGTCTCTTCCTGACGGTTTTTAAGAGTAGAAATTTCCTTAGAGATGGCTTGCTCTTGGTCTTTGTATTTTTTTAATTCTTGTTGTTTTTGAGCGGCTTGTTTTTTCAGACGGTCTAACTCTTGTTTGCGCGCAACCTCAGAATCGGCTTGTGCAAACAAAGCCGGCATCAGAAAAAAAGAAGTCATAAAAAATACTAAAATTTTTGCCATTTACTCAAAGTCCAACCTAATAGTCCGCAAAAAACCAATAAAAACAATTGTCTTTCTACAGAAGTAAAATTATGTAAAGCCGGCACCAATAAGCCCGTAGGATAAACCAGCGCCACAAACACACCCAGAGACAAAAGTCCCGCTCCTATGGCAGAAACAACCGCACCGCCTACATGAGTTTTGCCTCTTAATGGATAGGCCTCTACCATAAACATAAAGACCAAAAACAAAATAAAAGCCAATAAGCAGGCTATATTTAAAATGTGCAAACACAAACCGCTATAATAGGTCATATCAGCCTGCGCTTGGGAATATTTGACGGATAATTGCGGATATTCCGCCGCCAAGTTCTGCGCAAAAGAGCGTACGTTGCTGATGGCCCTGTCGGCCAAGGTTAACTCAAAATAAGCAGGCATCGGTTCATGACCTAAAAGTACCATAGATTGGGTTAATCTTGGATTCTTTTTCTTTAAAGCGGCCAAAGCATCTTGCGGTGAAAACAGTTTAACGTTTAGAATATCTTCCTTTGCGTTCAGACTTTCTCCCAAAGAGGCCAAAGCATCATTTTTAGCTTCTTGGGAAACCGCCAAAATGACTTTAAAATCACGTACCAGCTGCGCATGATAAGCGGAAAGTTGCTTTTGCAAAAAACTTACTGCCTGCCACAAAACGGCTATCGCCAACACCAATACAAAAAGCCGGCGATATCCGCGAAATACAACCGCAGCATGTTTTCTCTTTTTTGGTTTTTCTTGTAAAAAATCGTCCATACCTTTCCTTTACAAAGCGAGGATTTTTTTAAATTTTTCCTTTATATCCGTATTATGATAAACCCCTTTAAATTCTTCAGCTCCCGGTCCGTATGCCACTCCTAAAATCATTCCGGAAGAATGATTGGGGGTAGACCACACTAAACCATAAGCCTCGTTTACTTTTTTAAGCAAACCTCCATAATCGGGCACATGATGTAAATGCAAATCTATTTTTTCTCCTAAAAATTCTTGAGTCATTTTTTGTAATTTTCCGGTCGTTTGCATAATTCGGGGCAGTTTTTTAAATTCGGGATACATAAAATACAACATTCTTTTATGTTTAAATAATTTTTGATAGTACGGATAGTTAATGTAATCTACGTTTCCGCTATATAATTTTTCACCCTGTGCGGTTTTGTCGGCCATTTGTTCTGCAGAAACATGATGATAATGAAAAGAAGGGACACCTGTTTCATGATCGGCATTAACATAGACCAGCGTATCTTTTTTTTCTTTTGCCCAGTTCCACACATAATCCAATGTTTCATCAAAATTAATCATTTCCCACAAAGCAGGCCCCGCCTCATTATCATGCAAGGCCCAATCTATTTTACCGGCTTCCACCATCAGCACAAAACCCTTTTCATTTTGGCTTAAAATCTCTATCGCTTTTTGGGTCATTTCCTTTAAAGTAGGCACGCTGGGGTGATTTTCTTTTTCGCCGTAAAAGGGCAATCCTTCTTCAGAAAAAAGCCCTAAAATGCGCCCCTGTTTTACCCCTTGCATTTCTTTAGCAGTTTCTACTACTTGCCAACCTTGTTGTTTTGCTTGGGACAAGAGGTCATGATTATTTCCAGTGATAAAATATTTTAATCCACCGCCTAATACTACTTGTGCTTGGCTTTCCACCAATTGGCGAGAAATCAGATGTTTTTGTCCGCGATTATTCGCATGTGCTAAAAATCCGGCCGGAGTAGCATCGGAGACATAACTATCTGTAATGACCCCTACCGATTTGCCAGCCTTAATGGCATCTTCTAAAATGCTAGTCACTTTTTGACCTCGCTCATCTACCCCAATAGCTCCCGGTGTTGATTTTACACCACAGGCCATCTGCGTAGCCGCGCAGGCAGAGTCAGTGACGACACTGTCATGCGTATGCGTAAAAAACATACCCGTTTCAGAAGCATTGATAAATTTTTCTAGGGTAGAAGTTTTATCAGGATATTGGGGCAGGTCTGCCAATTTAACCCCTTGCATAAACATACCCACAATACTGCTGCCCATACCGTCACCAATAATCCAAACGGCATTCTTTGCCGTTTGGCCGCATACGGGCAAAGCCAATAAAAAAAATAATGTTATTTCTGTCAATATTTTTTTCGTAAATTTTCCCTCTTTATGCCATCGTTTTTTTATACAAGGCAATGTAATCTTGGGCAGATTTATCCCAAGAGTTATCCTTAATCATGGCATTTTTGACCAGTTTATTCCACGTCTTTTTATCTTCATAAACCTTCAATGCCTGCTGCAAAGTGGCATAGATGCCGTCTTCACTGAAGTTTTGAATAAAGAAACCCGTAGCGGCCGCATTCGTGCTGTTTTCTTTATAACCAACAACGGTGTCGGCCAAACCGCCCACCTTGCTCACTACCGGCAAAGTACCGTATTTCATGGAAATCATTTGAGACAAGCCGCAGGGTTCAAAACGAGACGGCATTAAAAATAAGTCCGCACCGGCATAAATATGGTGTGCCAACTCTTCGTCCAATCTGTCCACATAAGCAATATCGTGTGGATATTTTTTAGCCAATTGACGATATTGCTTTTCCATAACGGGGTCACCCATACCCAGCACCACAAACTGCACTTTATCATGCAATCTTTCCATCACGCCGTAAGCAATATCCAACCCTTTTTGATAATCTAAGCGAGAAACCACCCCGATTAACGGTTTGTTAGGGTCTTCTTTTAAATTAGTTTGTTGTTGTAAAAGTTGCTTGGAAACAGGTTTATTTTTAGAAAAAGTCACCGCGTCATAACCAATAGGCAATAAGGTATCAATTTCGGGATCCCAAATTTCCGTATCAATTCCATTAACAATACCGAAGAAATTTTTATTGCGGTATTTTAACAATCCTTCTAGACCAAAACCCATAGACGGATCATTCTGCACTTCTTTGGCATAGTTGGGACTGACGGTGTTGACATTATCAGCAAAGACGATACCGCTCTTTAAAAAACTGATACCGCCATAATATTCAAATTTGTCGGCTGTAAAATCTACCGGATGAAAACCGGCTTTTTCATAACTGGAATAAGAGTAATGCCCTTGATAGGCGATATTGTGAATAGTGAGTAAACTGCGAGTACGCGTAAAGAAAGCGTCCAATTTATAAACAGTTTTCAAATAAGCGGGAATTAAGGCCGTTTGCCAATCGTGACAATGAATAATATCCGGGCGGAAACCTACAAATTTACAACCTTCCAATACGGCACGAGAGAACAAAATAAAACGTTCATCATTATCCAAAAAATCTCCCATTTTGGTACGATACAAATCCGGACGATCAAAATATTTGCGGTTTCCTACGAAAAAGACCAACACATTTCCCCAATTAATATAAGAAAGTGATACCTGCTCTACCTTTCCCCCCACCGGAATCAAGAAAGCACCCGGCACCACTTTTAACGAAGAAACGCGGCGAATATTACGATAGTGCGGCAGGAATAAAAGCACTTTATTTCCTTTGCGTCCGGCCAATTGCTGACTTAAAGCACCTACAACATCGGCCAAACCTCCTGTTTTACAAAACGGAAAAGCTTCACTGGCTGCCATTACAATATTCATTTTGATTCCTCCTGAGATTTTTCTTCTTGGTTTGCTACGGGTAAAGCCTCTGAGTCCTGCTCACAAGGCTCTTGATCGGCGGCGGAAGCCGCAGGCAAATCTGTTGTGCCTACCGGCACCGTTTGCTCTTGCGCTGAGGGTTGTTCTTGTGTGCTGATTTCGGAAGGCATTTCTTCTTCAAACATATCTTTAGGACGTTTAAAGAAAGCATCTGCCGGCACAGAGGTTTCATCTTCCAATGACAAAATAGCCGGACTACCTAAAGGCGGCAGTTTTTCATCAAAAGGCAAGTCTTCTTGTTTTTCTTGCAACTGTTTAGCCGCAAATTCTTGTAAATCCGGCAATTCCGAAATTTTATTCAACCCAAATAAGCGTAAAAATTCATCTGTTGTTCCGTATACCATAGGACGTCCGATGGTATCTCTTTTTCCCAATACACGCACCAAACCGCGCTCCAGCAAACGATCTAACGGGGCAGCCACATCCACACCGCGAATCATTTCCATTTCGGCACGAGTGACCGGTTGTTTATAAGCAATAATGGCCAATGTTTCCAACGCGGCATTAGAGAGGCGAGTCGTCATTTTCTCATTATATAAACGGCGTACCCAACGGCCATATTCGGGTTTGGTACACATTTGATACCCTCCCCCTATCTCCAATATGCGGATAGAACGACCCGTTGTTTCATATTCTTTAGTCAATTCCTCAATCAACTCCAAGACACGTTTGGCATTAATCGTTTCCACCACTTCAGCGATACGTGAAGGCTTAAGAGGACGGTCCGTAATAAAAAGTAAATTTTCCACAATTTGTTTGGCATCATCGGTTTGCAACAGCTCCGCCATTTCTTTGACGGCGTCTTGCTGCGAGGATTGTGAATTTAAATTTTCTTCCATATACTCTCCGTTAAGCCGCGCCTGAATGCATCAGTTCGCGGAAGTCTTTGTCTTGGTTATCAGGGTTCAAATAAATACGGATTTGTCCGTCTTGCTCATCTTGTCGCGCGAGCAGCTTTTTAATTTTCATCAACTCCAATACCGCCATAAAGCAGGTAATAATGCCGCGCTTTTTGGTCTCTCCCACAAAAATATCATCCAACAACACCCACTGACGGGTTTTAAGCATAGTCACCACTTTTTCCATTTTGTTTTCAATAGGGAATTCTTCTATTTTCAGCAGTTCAATACGTTTTCTTTCATCTAAACGGTCAAAGGCGCGTTTTACGGCAGCAAGCAAATCAAACAACTGCAAGTTGAGCACTTTTTCCCCATTATCAAAAATAGGAGCAGACTTATAAAAATTATCTTTATTTTCTTCGAGTTTTTCTTCCAAAAACTTGCCGGCTTCTTTGTATTTCTGATATTCCAGCAACTTGGCAATCAACTCTTTGGCAGGGTCCGGCCCCTCGTTTTCTGAAGTAGGCACCTGAGAAGGCAGCAAACTCTTGGCCTTAATTTGCATAAGTGTGCTGGCCATCACCAAAAAATCCCCCGCTATTTCCAAGTTTAACTCTTTCATTACATTAAGATATTCCAAATACTGCTTGGTAATTTCGGATACGTTCACTTCCGCCACATCAAGGTTATCTTTCTTGATGAGGTGTAAAAGCAGGTCCATCGGACCTTCAAATACATTCAAGTGAACGTTAATGGGTTTTTGTTTCATCATTTAACTATTTTCATAGCCCGTTTTACTTCTTGTAAAGTCTTGGCCGCGGAGTAGCGGGCCGCTTCGGCACCTTGTTTTAAAATGGTTTGCAATTGGGCTTTATCGTTTTCAAACATTTTTCTTCTGTCTAAAAATTCCTTCAATTCAGGCTCCATCAAGGCATACAACTCTTTTTTACAGGCCACACAACCTAAGGCACCGGCTTTGCATTCTTCACAACGTTTGGCACAATCCGGATTATAAATTTTATGGAAAGCATACACCACACAATGTTGCGGATCGGCCGGATCATTGGCTTTTTTCTTATTAGGATCGGTAAACATGGACATAATTTTTTTGCGGGCCGGCTCCAATTCTTCCCCCAAATCCAACGTATTATGATAGGACTTAGACATTTTATGTCCGTCTAATCCCGGTACTTTGGTTTCTTTGGTAAATAACGGTTTCGGCTCTACAAAAACATTATCCACTCCATAAATCTCGTTAAAACGACGCACCAAATCACGTGCTATTTCTACATGGGCGGTTTGGTCTTCCCCTACCGGCACATAGGCGGCTTTATGAATTAAAATATCCGTAGCCATCAGCACCGGATAGCCCAAAAACCCATATACAGAAATATCTTCATCCGCCAACCCTTTTACCCGTTCTGCAAGAGGCGTGTTTTCATCTCCTTTCAGTTGACCGGCATATTTACGGGCCAAGAGTTCGTTTACTTGGTCTTTATACGTCGGGTTTCTAAGCAACCATCCCAACGGTGTAATCATGCCTAACAATGTATTAAGTTCACTGATTTCGGGCACATCGGATTGCACAAAAATATTGCATTTTTTAGGATCCAAACCGGCAGAAAGCCAATCAATTAACATACGCTCACTGTTAGCGGCTAAGTCTTCGGTTTGTTTGTAAGAAGTAGTTAAGGCATGCAAATCTGCGATAAAGAAAAAGCATTTATATTTTTCTTGCAAAGAAAGCCAATTTTTGAGCGCTCCATGATAGTTGCCCAAATGCATTTTGCCCGTAGGGCGCATACCGGATACAATAATTTCTTCGCTCATAAAATCTCCTTTATAATCCAAAAATTCGACTTAAAATATTAACAATCAAATACATGGGCGGATATAAAATATATCTAAAAGCCCCCGTCAAAATCAGACCCAAAACAATATAATTGCCAAAACGGCCCATAAAAACAGAATAAGCAATAGCCGCCTTCACCGGAAGAAGCGCAATCAAAATATGCCCTCCATCTAACGGCAAAATAGGCATCAAATTAAAAACGGCCAAAAGCACATTGATTTGCAAACCATACACCAAGCAGAAAATTGCTTTTTCCGCACTTTGCCCATTTAACCAGCCTGATACCAAAATCACTTTGATTAGCAAAGCACAAATAATGGCTAAAATCAAATTGGCGGAAGGGCCGGCCAAAGACACCTTTCCCATGCTTTTGCGTGGATCCGGCAATCGCAGACCGTTTACCGGCACCGGCTTGGCCCAACCAAACATCGGGGTACCAAATAAATAACAAACAGCAGGCACCAATATCGTACCTACCAAATCTATATGCGCCAAAGGGTTTAAGGTTAAACGGCCCATCAAATAGGCGGTGTCATCTCCCATTTTGTACGCGGCATAACCATGTGCAAACTCATGCAGCACAATGGAAAAAAATAAAATCGGCAAAATGATAAACAATTCCATAATGCTATTTTACCAAATACACGCGCGTTCGGGCAAAGAAAAGAAAAGGGGATTTTCTCCCCTTTTCAATCATTACTCATTGGATATATTTCTCTGCTGTTGCAAGCGGCTCCAATTAATCCAGCCTATAACAGCCATAATCAGGTAAATGGTTCTTTTGGTCAGATAAACGGCATCGAAATGAGCAATATACATACCCACCGATATAATATCGGTAATAATCCACCAAATATACTGCTCCCGATAGCGCAGCAAACCCAGTATCGTAGCCACAATGCCAATCGTCAGCGTAAAGGCATCAAACCAGGGCACTTCTCCACCCATTTTGACCAATACTTCATGGCAGCCGTATCCGATCAGCACTACTGCCACGCTGATAGCCACATTTTGCCACATTTTCAATTTTTTTGCTTTGGTTTTACGGGAAATTTGGCTATCTCTGTGCTTGGCCCAAAAATACCAAGACATAATATTCATGGGAATATAAAAAAATATTTCCAAAGCAGCCGTTCCCCAAATTTTCCAATATACCAAATAAATGGCATAAACGATGGTATTAACCAAAGCAAAAATAAAGGTACTGATGTTAGCCTTAGCACTAAAGAAAATACAGATTACGCCACAAACGGCACTGATAAAATTTACCACCGTCAACCACGCGGGGTTTCCGTCGGCAGAGCCGGAGGTAAAACCTTTTACCATCGCCCAGCCGGCTATCAGCACCATCACAGCACCCATCAGGTATTCATACCACGTCAAATCCTGAAAACTTTTTTTAATATTTTCTAATTTTAAATCACTGCAAACAGTCATTTTTTTCCTCTTATTTAATCACCGTACCCGTTTGACCGGTTTGATAGTGTACAATGCGGATTTCAATTCCTTTTTCTTTGGCTAAACGTACAGCATCCGGATGCAAAACATTGGCTCCGTTTAAAGCCAGTTTATACATTTCATCAAAATCCAATATTTCATACTTTTGCGCCTGCAGGTCTTTGTTGGGATCGGCGCTATACACACCATCTACGTCTTTGACCATTTCCACATGGTCAGCCCCCAATTGGCTGGCCAAAAATACGGCCGAAACATCCGAACCGCCACGTTTGAGTGTGGTGATTTCTTTATTTTCGCCAATTCCCTGAAACCCCGCCACAATAGGCACATGTCCTTCTTGCAATTCTTTGGGCAAACGGTCCCCTTTCAAAGACAAAATATCCGCCCCCGTATGCGCACAAGTGGTAATTAACCCTATTTGGCTGCCGGTCAAAGAAACAGACGGCACTCCTATTTCTCTAAGAGCAATAGACAACAAAGCCACACTCACGCGCTCGCCGGTGGTAATCAGCATGTCCAACTCGCGTTTATCAGGATTGCGGCTAATACTGTAAGCGTGGTCCAAAAGAACATCTGTCAAATTGCCATTGGCAGAAGCCACGACAACGGGCAAGTATCCTTCTTGATAACGGGACTTAATTAAATCTGCCGCCATTAAAAGTTTTTGTTTATTGGCCAGTGTATTACCGCCAAATTTCATGATGCAAATTTTTCTCATAATCATTTCCTATAACCACGGAGCCAATGTATATTGCTCCAACATTTCCTCATAAGAAGGGCGTTTACGCACAACGGCAAACTCGCTTCCTTTTACTAATACTTCCGGCACCAACGGGCGGAAATTATAGGCAGAGGCCATTGAAGCACCATACGCTCCGGCACACATTATAGCAAGTAGGCCTCCCTCCTGAATAGGCTCGATAATACGCGCATGGGCAAAAACGTCTCCGGATTCACAGATAGGGCCCACAATATCAGCAATGATAGGGGGTATGCCTTTTTTATGAACGGGCAAAATGGTATGCCAGGCATCGTATAAGGCAGGGCGAATCAAATCATTCATACCGGCATCTACTACGATAAAGTTCTTTTCTCCGTTTGTTTTGGTATAGGTCACTTCCGTCACCAAAATACCGGCATTACCCACAATGGAACGGCCCGGCTCAATGATAATATGTTTATTTAAATGGCCCAACGTTTCATGAATCACTTGCGCATAGGCCTGACAAGTAGGGGGCAACTCTACGTTGTAATTAATACCCATACCGCCGCCCAAGTCAATATTTTGTATTTCAATTCCTTCAGCCGCCAATTCCTGCACCATAGAAGCAATTTTGGTAAAAGCCAGGCGGAACGGCTCTACATCTAACAATTGAGATCCGATGTGCACCGCAATACCGGCCACTTCGATTCCGTCCATTTTCGCCGCTTTGCGATAGAGAGCCAACCCTTCTTCCCACGCTACGCCGAATTTATTTTCTTTTTTGCCGGTGGTAATTTTGACGTGGGTCAAAGCATCTACGTCAGGATTAATGCGTAAAGCAATACGGGCTTTTTTACCCTGCGCCAAGGCCACTTGATTGACGCTTTCCAACTCTACGGCAGATTCCACATTAATTTGCAAAATATCCAAGCGCACTGCTTCTTCCAACTCTTTACGCGTTTTACCCACGCCGGAAAAAACTATTTTATTGGCCGCAATACCGGCGCGCAAAGCAACGTACATCTCCCCTACGGACACCACATCGGCTCCGCTGCCCATCTGTGCCAAAGAGGCCACTACACTTAAATTGGGGTTGGCTTTGACAGAATAACAAATCGTAGCATTCAGGCCCGATAAAGCCTCATGATAGTCTTGATAGTTTTGGGTAATTTTATTGCAAGAATAACAATAAAAGGGTGTTCCCACCTCTTGAGCAATTTTGGCAATTTGAGTATCTTCTGCAAACAATTCTGCATTTTTATATTGAAAACTCATACAATTCTCCTTGTCTTTATAAAAAATTTCCCCCACTTACAATTAAGCGGGGGTTAAAACTAATTCAAATCAAACATTCTTTATCCGCGAAATTGTAAGCAAGCAGGCAAGGCACGTTTTTTGGCCTTGTTGTGTTTGCTGACGCGTTTGATAAAGAAATACTGTTTCATACTTAGAGTATAATAAAATCCCTTACCGCTTGGCAAGAAAAAAATAATATTTTTTTTCATCTTCTTTTTGAACACATAAAAATTAAGATAATAAAAAGGGGGTAGTTATGAAGAAAATTATTTTACTAAGACATGGCCAAAGCACCTGGAATCAAGAAAATCGTTTTACCGGCTGGACCGATGTGCCTTTATCCGAGCAAGGCCGCCAAGAGGCGCGCCAAGCAGGGCGCATACTAAAAGAGCAAGGTTTGATATTCAGCAAGGCTTTTACTTCTTATTTAAGCCGCGCGGTTCAAACCTTAAACTTAGTCTTGCAAGAAATGCAGCAAGAGTGGATACCCGTACAAAAAACGTGGAGACTGAATGAAAAGCACTACGGCATTTTACAGGGGCTTAATAAAACCCAAACCGCTCAAAAATACGGTTTGGAACAAGTAAAACGCTGGCGCAGAAGTTATGACGTGGCTCCGCCAGCCTTAGAACCCGATGATCCGCGCAACCCATTTTTTGACGTGCGTTATCAAAACGTACCGTTGGCGTATTTACCCAGAACGGAATCCCTGCAGGATACGATAGCGCGCACTTTGCCCTATTGGCAGGAGCAAATTTTCCCTTTGTTGGAGCGGGAGCAAAATTTGCTGGTGGTGGCACATGGCAATAGTTTGCGCGGCATTATTAAACACGTCAAAAATATATCTGACGAAGAAATCGTAGATTTAAATTTACCCACTGCCATTGCCTATGTTTTGGAGTTTGACAACACACTCTATCTGACGCGGGATTATTTTTTGGCAGACGAAAAAGATTTAAAAACCCGCATGGACGCGGTGGCCCGCCAAGCCGAACAAAAATAATCCGACAAAAAACCCCGCCTTTCAGGCGGGGTGTACGGATAAAATATATTTATTCTTCGGCTAGGGCCTCTATGGTGGCAATCACTTCCTCACCGGAGGGGTCATACTCGTCTAACCCCAAAAAATCAGCGCAGGCACGTTGGTCATTTTCGGTATGTTCGTCTCCGGCGGCGCAATAAACGGTGTCTTTATCTTCATATAAACGGGCCAATTTATAACCATAATTTTTGCTATTTACACGCTCTGCCACCACACCTTCGCCCCGTCCTCCAAACTCTGTGGAGTAAAGGACAATCTTAAAGCCTTTTGATACGCAGTTGCCGTCTTCGGGCTGTTCGGAATCTTTACTGCAATAGGTGGTATAACCTAAACCGGCAGGACCATACAATGCAGGAGGTGCAGAGTCCAGCTGACCCCAATGGCGGGCATAACGCCCCCCCATACGCAGTTTATAGCGCTCTTGAGAGCGGGAGGTATTGCCCATCAGCATGTCCGCTTCTGCCATTTGCATTCTTTCTACGGCCAACAAATATGACGGCACCGCAAAGGCGGACAAAACGGCAATAATGATAATCACAATGATCATCTCCATCAACGTAAAGCCTGATTTTTTTGATAAAAACATACGCACTGTCAAACCCTCTAAAACAAAATAAAAACAGGGATCAATTCCCTAGTTTCATTTTAGCATAAACTAAGCAAAAAAAATACCCCGCCTTTGGGGCGGGGTAAAATCCTACAAATTAGGAATTAGTGGGTGATGGTGCAGGATCCATCCACAGAGTCCACACCGCAGTATTCGGCGCAGATAGCAGCATCACTTTCAGCTTGAGCACCTACGGTGCAGGTCACGGTCGTAGATTGATACGGACGAGACAAGGTGTAGGTATATTGGCTGCTGCCTACGCGAGCAGCGGTCACAGTACCGTCAGCAAATTTGTCACTTCCGGTATTGGCTTGGTCCAATATGATAGCAAAGCCGTTAGTCGTACAATCAGTTTTGGCAGTTTTGCCAGCAGCTGTGCCACCTTTCGTGCAGAACACACCGGTAGCAATGTTGGTGGGGGACACGTCTAAGCCGGAGAACATTTTGGCATAGCTGTTGTTTTTCATGTAGCGGCGTTGTTGAGCTTGAGCTACAGAACCCATCAAGGTGTCAGCTTCCGCGATGCGAGAGCGTTCAACCGACTTGAAGTAAGCCGGCATGGCCATAGCGGCCAAGATACCGATGATCAATACGACCACCAATAATTCAACCAGGGTAAAACCCTTCTTATTCATAAAACCTCCTACAGTTTTACTTTTTGAATTTTAATTTCATAGCCTAAAGGGCTACAAATCTAGTTTAACATTAAGCCGTTAAAAAATCAAGTCTTTTTAATTTTTTTGTATTTATCGACGAGAAAATGAAAATAAAAAGATTTTTCTTTCTTTGTCTTTTTCAAAATTTAATTATTTCTCTGCTCTACTTTACGCACTAAAAATCCGCGTCTTTAAACGCGGATTTTTGTATTAAATATTGCTTGCCAACAGCAGGAATAACCCCAAAAACACCAAGCACAAAAGTATTTTGGTCAGGCCCAAGTGTTTCTTTAAAAACTCATTGAAGCCTTTGGACTCACACCCTGCCAATGCCAGCACAAATACGGCAATAAGCGGCACGACAAACATAAAGTTATAAATCAATAAATACGCAATCGCTTTTACGCGGAAGGCAGGGTCCTGCATAATCAGCACCACCGTAGGCACATACACTTGCCCCGTACACACCGCCTCCAACAAAGACACCACAAAACCCACCGCCAATGCGGCAAACATCAGCCGCCACAGGCTGTCTTTCTTTTCACGCAAGAAAAAGCCCATAATTTTATGAATGCGCACTTTTTGGTTTTGCGAAAGTTGCAAAAGCATCTTTTCGGATTTTTTGGTTTTTTGATAAATCACAAAATCGTACAAACTTAGCACAAAAAACACCAAACATAACAAGGCAGAAATACAATAGAAGGCTTTAATCACCCAATAAAAGCCTCTCATGGCATATAAAAATTGGAAAAGCCCCAACCCGATTAACACATACGCAACAAATACCGCCGCACAATACGCACTGCCCACTACCAAAATTTCACGACGGGTATATTTATATACGGTTAAGAAAGAGATAAAAAACACAATCACCGCAAAGGCGCAAGGGTTAATCCCGTCCACCAAGCCAGCTCCGATAATGGCCCAAAAAGTAATTTTGGAAAAGGCAGTTTGCGTGTCTTCGGTATGGGTGGCCAGTTTGGTTTCTAAAGAAAGCATTTTGGCCTTTTCAATGGCACTTTCGGCATAGGTTTTAATCTCGTGCGGATAGCCCATCATATACGTATCGCCCACAATGGCGGTGGGAAAGGCGGCCTCTTTGCCATAGGCTTTGGCCGTATCACGCAAAAGCAGATTATTGTTGTCTTTGGAAATATCGTAGATCAGGAAGTTTACTTCTTCTTTATACTTTTCCTGCAAGACGGGCAAATATTCATTTTCAAAATGCTTACAATGGATACACGTGGGGCTGACAAAAACAGCAAAGTCCACCTTTTCAGCCGCGCACAACGGTAAAGCCAAAAAAAGCGCGCAAGCAAACAACCACTTCTTCATGCTTACAGCCCCCCTTTCATAAACTCGGCAATACCGCTCATAATCATATTTACAGACATCAACACCAACATCATACCCATCAACCGCTCAATAGCAATCAAACCGCGCTTACCCAACAGGTTGCTAATCGGGAAAGAAAGCATCAGTACCGCCAAGTTGATAGCAGAGGCAATAACTACCGCCGCCACCGTCAGCCACTTGTTAGGTTGCTGGGCAGACATAATCATCACAATAGACAAAGCCGCAGGACCGGCCACCAACGGAATAGCCAACGGCACGATAAACGGCTCTTCTTCCTTCGGGTCAGACTTGGAGTTGTCATCTCCGCCAAACACCAATTTGATAGAAATGATAAATAAAATAATGCCGCCGGCAATGTTCATGGAAAACTGCTGTATGCCAAAGGCACGCAAGAACCATTTACCCAAAAACAAAAAGCCAATCATCAAGGCCAACGCTATCACCATTTCACGCACTAATACAATGGTGCGGCGCTCCGGAGCCACTTTTCTAAGGGCAGAACTAAACAAAGGAATGTTCCCAAACGGGTCCATGATTAAACACAAAGTGATGACGGAAGAAATCAGAAAGTCCATAAAAACTCCTTTTTAAACAATGGCAGTTTACAAAACAGACCGCCTTGTATATAGTATAGCATTTATAAAAAAGGGCGGCAAAAACACCGCTTTGTAATACAAAAAAACAAGTGCAAAGCAAAGGCTATTTAGTAAAATATTTATATGTTTAAAAGTAATGAAAACAGTTTTTTAAATATTGTGAAATGGTTTTTTCTGGCCACGTTTATCGGTGCGGCAGTGGGCGTGGTGGATGCGGCCTTTTTAAAAGCCTTAGACAAAGCCATCGCTTGGAGAAACCAATATTTCTTTTTTTACTTCAGCTTGCCCTTTTCTTTATATATCGTGTGGTTGCTGGCGCACAAAGCAGCCCCCAAATCTCAAGACCATTCCACTGATGCGGTGATTGAAAAAATCAATTCTTACCGTCCGGTGGATATTATTTCTGCCGTTAAATCTTTGGTACTTTCCATTTTTACCATGACAATCGGCGGTTCCGCCGGTAAAGAAGCCCCTTGCGCCGATGCCGGAGCAGGGGTGGCCTCTTTGTTTGCGCGGTTCTTCCGCATGAATTTGGCAGACCAACGCAAAATGATGATTTGCGGTGTCAGTGCCGGTTTTGCCGGTGTGTTTGGAGTGCCGATATCAGGTGCTTTATTCGGGTTGGAAGTTTTGTGGGTGGGGCATATTTTTTATGAAGTGATGTTCCCTGCATTTATTGCCGGAATTACCGCGTTCCAAGTGACAACCTACTTAGGAGTAGATTACCTTTATCACCCCATGAATTTTGCCCCCGTCTTTGCCGAAAAATTCTTTTTAAAAGTAGTCGTGGCCGGATTGTTTTTTGGGTTTATCTCTATCTTATTTACCGAAATTCAAAAGTTTGTCAAAATTATCTTCCGCTTCATCGCCTTGCGCACCTCCCCTTTTTGGCGCAGTTTTATCGGGGGAGTAATTTTGGTAATTATCGGGTTGTGGATTTCTCCCCTCTATTTAGGTTTGGGTTTGGACGGCTTTGAAAAAGTATTGGCAGGCGCAGCACTGGAAAACCCGTTCGGCTTTTTAATCAAATCTTTTACTACCGCCGTCACTTTTGCCGCAGGCGGTGTGGGCGGTATCGTGACGCCGATTTTCTTTGTGGGGGCACAAGCAGGGGCTACCATTGCAGGATTTTTGGGTATAGACACCGCTACGATGGCGGCTTTGGGTTTGGTAGCTGTTTTGGCCGGCACCGCCAATACACCGCTTTCAGCCAGCATTATGGCTATTGAACTTTTCGGTGCGGAAATTGCCCCGTACGCCGCCGTCACCTGTGTAATCAGTTTCCTTTTAAGCGGACGCCAAAGTGTATACGGCAGTCAACGTGTCTCTTTGGACAAAAAAAGAGAAACTGCTATTTCCAAACTAGACTATTCCAACCCGCAAAAAGCCAAAAGAGCCGCACGCAAAGGAATGGTGTTAAAAACGTTAAAACAAATGTCCAAACACTTAATTCCGGACCCGAAAGGATTTGATGATGAAAAATAAAAGCCGCTTTAAAAAAAGCGGCTTTATATTAGGTTTGTTTTACTATTAATCTTCAAAGTCTGTTTCTTCGGCTTCTAGTTGACGGGCAAAATCCCCCCACGCTTCACGGGTAGCCTCCAACCTTAAGCAAAGCCCCGTATCAGAATATTGCGCATACGGCTTATCAGCCAAGATATTTTGGTCGATTTTGACTTCCATAAAAAAAGGTGTCTGAGAGGGAAGCTCCCCTCTGCAAGCACATCCCATTACGGACTTAGGGGCCATAAAAATAGAAACTTTCGGCTCCAGCATAATCCAATTATCCGCTTCCCCATTGGCCAAGACGTTTAAAATAAAAGTGGACAAGTGAGCATCTTGCGCCCCTTTCAAAGCCACTATCTTTTCTGCAAACTCATCAGAAAACAGGGGAATATCATTATAATACAGCCCTATTTCATATTCCAAACAAGGCTCCTGCTCCCCCTCATCAAACCAACGAGAAATAGGAGTCATGTCTAATTCAAGTCCTTTTTTCCCATTACGAATGTGTGCCATACGATTCTCCTACATAATCAAAACTACCGGCCGCCGCCGCCACCGCCACCGCTGCCACCACCACTGCAACCGCCGCCACCACTACCGCTACCGCCGGAAGAACGCGGATGAGTGCAGGAACTGCTGACGGAAGATGACATGCAAGAAAGCGCAGAAGTTATAGAAACAGTTGATACAAAACCGCGTGATTGGAGGGTTTCTTTCATTTCCGCTTCGGATAATATCTGCTCAAAAGACTCCACCCATTTATTTTCTACTTCCAATGCTACTGCATATGGCAAGTAATCGCAAAAGATTTTTCGACTATCGGTTGGGTCTGACACTTTCACACGTCCTTTCTCCCCAATGGTCAAATACTCTTTAAAACCCTCCACTTCATTCATAATGGCGCGCCCCTTTTGGGTATAGGCTTTCATAATATGGGTAAAAAAGACAGACACAGCCATCAGCAGAAAGGCGACAAACAACAATTCTTTATTTCCGATTACCGTATAAAAAAAGATTAAAATGACAAGGATATTTATAATGAGAATAAATTTCGACAACAAGGATTTCATTTTTAAAAACATATTACCAATTGAGCATAATAATATAGCAAACAAAATCATTGCCCCAAAGACTTGAGGATCCATTTGATATAAGAATAACCACCATCCAAAATATAAAAAGGATATCAGATAAAGAGGCCACACCCACAATTGATTTTTAGAAAAATATTCTTTGCCGGTTTGCTCTTTTAAGTTTTTCTTCAAACTTTTAGACAAGGACAAAATTTCTGGGTCATACTTACCCGTAATGGTCTTTTGCGAAGGCAACCCCTCATAAACCACTTGTTCTTCTGCACTTAATTGTTCAAGAGAAAAGGCATTTTTGATAAGTGTCAAATCTCGATTGCTATCCTGCCGGGCAGTTAACGCACCTTTCATGATCAAAGATATCAACGTTGTAGAAAACGTATTTATATCATACTCCATCTTGCTTAAATATTGGACAAATGCCGCAGACACACCTGCTGGAGGATCAAAACGGCGAACAATCCGAGCAGCGGGGTCTTTGCCCACATAGATCCAGACTAAATAGCCGTATGTTCCCATAAGCATCAAGACCAAAAATAGCAGCAAAACAGAATGGTTATAACAAAAAGAAATAAATTGTTGCCATCGAGAAAATTGGACATGCCCCTTTTCAAACGGAATGGCCAACGTCATACCTTGATGAGGTTGCAAAGGTTTATTCCTCCAGAACCAAAGGCCCCCTCTTTTGACATCACTTTCTTTAGAACCGTAAATACCGGTATAAACGGAAATCTTATCCTCAAGTGCTTTGACTCCTTGTGGCAAAAACACTTCCGCCACAGCCTGGTCTATGCTAAAATCCCAATCATTACCGGTGGCATTCCAATACAATTCATCGTATTTCCCAAAAGGCTTTATCATGCCTTTTATCTTGTAAGAAAAACGATACAAATGCTGGCCTTTTTCAATAAGGTTATCATTTCCAAAATTAATGCGAAGACCATTGGGAATATGTTCTTTAAAATATGGATGTTTCTTCCAATCCATTTCCAACCCTTGCACCTCTATACCTTCCCCTCTTTTCAAAGGAATATCCCTATACAAACCGCGACGAATTTTTTGGTGCTCGGCATTAATGACGATTTCTTCTATAATATCAACACTTCCGTCCAAGCGCACATGCGCCTGCGACTTCATAAAAACAATTCTCTCTTGAGCGAACAACCCCGAAGAAAGCAATAACAAAAGAAGGAATAAAATAATTTTTTTCATAAGTTCATTATAGCAAGTTTAATTCCTCTGTATAAAAAAAAGATTCTCCGGCAAAGATTTACTATAATAGTGGTACATATTATTTTTGCACGAGGTAATAATGTATACAAATTTTAACCCATGGCATCACGTTTCACCCGGCAATAAAGAAACTTTGCCCAGCATTGTTAACGGTATTATTGAAATCCCCAAAGGCACGCGCGCCAAATATGAATTAGATAAAGAAAGCGGTCTTTTACGTTTAGACCGCGTGCTTTATTCTTCTGTTTATTATCCGGCCAATTATGGTTTTATTCCGCGCACTTACGGTGAAGACAAAGATCCTTTGGATATTTTGATTCTTTCCCAAACTGAAATGGTGCCCATGTGTATCGTACCTGCGCGTATCATTGGCGTAATGCGCATGTTAGACAATGGTGAAGCAGACGACAAAATTATCGCCGTTGCGCAAGGTGACCCCAACGTCAGCCATTATAAGGGAATTGAAGAACTGCCGGAGCATTTGTTGGTAGAAATTATGAGTTTCTTTGAGGATTATAAAAAATTGGAAAACAAAAGCGTAGTAGTAGAGAAAATTTTTGACAAAGAAACCGCTATCAAAATCTTACAGGAAGCATTCGTAGCCTATGAAGAAAAATTCGTAAAGTACAGCAATTTTTCTCATTACTGCGGACAATAAAAATTTTAAACCCCCGACCAAACATCGGGGGTTTTTATTATCTTGTAAAACTATTTTTGATATTCAAAAGAACCTGCCCTCTGCATCACCAACAAGTCAAACAATCCTTCTTATGTGCTCTTTTATATACGCAGGCAATACAAGTATTAAACAAGGCAATAGGTTCCCAAAACTGTTAGAAATACTTCTGAAAAAAATGGGTTATTTTATCCATGTAAGCCGCTTCGTCTATTTTATAACAAGACAAATGGCCGGCTTGTGGAACTACCCATAGTTCTTTGGGACCGGTAAGCAAATTATATGTTTTCTGGGCTTTTGAAACGGGGGTCAGCTTGTCCTTCCCCCCCTGTATCAGCAGAACGGGACAAGTAATTTTAGAGGCAGTTTGTTGCAAAGCAAAACTTTCTACCTTTTGTCCCAATTGGTGTTCTTTCCAAGAAATCATAGAAGAAACCACCGGAAAATATGGCACTTTGGCGTGTTTCCACATCCAGCGTTTGGCTACATTTTTGAAAGAAAAATAAGAAGATTCTAACACCAAGCATTTAATACCGCCATAGGTGGCCGTATAGTGCGAAACCGCCGCAGATCCCATGCTAATACCGTATAGTGCAATTTCTTGAGATAAATCCGGATGTGTTTTTTGGAGATATTCAACGGCGGCTTGAATATCTTTGCTTTCTTGTAATCCCACTTCGCTACGTCCGGTGCTTTCTCCGGCTCCGCGACAATCCAAGTAAAACAAATTGTAATATTTAGCCAAAAAATAAGTGCGTTTTAAGACCTCACCTTTATTCATACCAAAGCCATGCACCAAAATGATTGTTTTATTGCTGTTGGAAGCTTTAATAAACCAACTTTCCAAGTTAACATGATCTGAAGTGGTCAAAGAAACGGTTTGAGATTTCAATTGGTAGTCTTGGGGGGTATAACGAATTTCTGTTTTATAACCCTTAGAAATTCTGGCGGTCCAATATATTACAAGTAGCAAAATGGCTACAATAAAGAAAATGGTTATGATCATATATATATCATAGCAAAACATACTTATAGAAATAAATGATACTCTGCAATTATTATTTCAGCATATCAATTAAATTATTATTTGAGATAATTTTTGTACAAAAAAACTCGCCAGAAATCCTATACCCCAAGTACTGTATTTAAAATCCCCGTCGGAAGTTAATTCTAACGGGGATTTATGCTATAAACTCAAAACTAAAATACGGAAAGGGAGGGATTCTCCTTCCGGTAAAATTTCTGACGAAATTTTCCTGCAGGCCGGGCTCGCGGTATTCGCCTTTGCCTTCAGCAAAACTCATACAATGCTCCGCCTTTCGAAACCCTACGCAACGCAAAGCAGTTTGCGTTGCTCCATACCTTAATATAATTAAAAAGTCCCACAAGGGGACTATTTAAATTATACGGAAAGGGAGGGATTCGAACCCTCGGTAGAGTTGCCCCTACATCAGTTTTCAAGACTGACGCCTTAAACCACTCGGCCACCTTTCCATTACTTCTATTTTACTATTTTAAAACATCTTTTTGCCAACAGACAATTAAAACTCTTATTCTGCGGAAGATTTGAGTTTACCGACTTTACACAATTTCCAACCTGCTGAGTATAAATTAATATTGGCATTAAAAGCAGTACATTCTTCTTTGTCAGCCTGCAGACCATACGGGGCCAATGTAATAGGGGAAAGCATCATCTCCCATGGAACGGCCATAACATAAATCGGCCCTTGATGAGCAGATATGGCCTGTTTGATTTTATCGTTCATTCGGTATTTATAGTACATCGGGGGCAGAGAATTACGTTGTTTGGCCTTCTTTTGATTTTCCGCAGGGTACTTATCTACAGGGAAAATAATCCCCCCCACAAAACGACAGTCTTTAGGAAAGAACATAGACATAAAAGACATCGGTTGCCCAAAATACACCACCATTGCATTATCTTCCACTTTCGGTAAAGGTTCTATAAACACTGCCTTTTCAGAAAAAGCGTCTCTGCCCCAATTAGGGGCTTGGGTTGTGTACCAAAGGTTCAAAGCAATCAACGTCCCCATCAAAGCTGCCACACGATATTGAGCAAAGTTGCGTATAGCCGCTATGATTAAAATACCACACAAAACTTCTATTGTCACAACATATCGTAAAATGGAAAATGTAGGCAACCAGACCAAATACCCCACTCCCAGATACACCAATAAAGAGAGAATTTTCCGTCTATTGTAGCGAAGCGGAATTCTTTTAAAAGACAGGGCAAACAGCAAAACAAAAAAGGCTATATAACCCAGTGCCATACGTCCGTCTGACATTTCTATTTCGCTCACAATCCATCGGCTTTCAAAAATCCAATAAAACGGGTAAAACAACCACTGCGCCATATTGCGTGGGAAAAAGCGTTCATCGGCAAAATTAATATTTTCAAAATAAGGAGAATGAAAAATCTCATTATAGAAAGGGAAAACAGGATTTTGGTATTCACTCCACAAACGCCACAGGAAATAGCCGTCCGTCACCAAAAAGCCCAAAATACCGGCTCCGGCAAAAATCAAAAAAGATTTCCAGCGTTTTTCCGTCCAATATAAATTGACAAAAAACACCGCCGTCAAAGCAATCACGAAAGGAAAACCCGTATATTTTAGCCCGCCGGCAGCTCCGGCAATAAAAGCAGAACAAAACAATAAAACAAAGGAGCGAGAAGATGAGGAAAAGAAAAACTTCATCAACAAATAAAATGAACTCACCAGCAAAATCGCCATCGGGATTTCATTCGTTGCCAACCCTATTTGCGAAAGGGTCATGCTGCCCGTCAGCCCTATCACCGCAGCCAAACCGGCCTGCATTTTACCCTCTTTTTCCTGCAAAAAGAGCAAACAGGTTTTATAAACGATCCAAATTAAAACTCCTCCCCAGCAGCCTTGCAGAAATGCAATAAGTTTTGGATAGTTGTTTAAATACAATACCATCCAATAATACGGCACATCTAACAGGGGATTTAAAAACGTATGAATGCCGGCCGGCATCACGTCTGTTAAAAATCGTCCGTTCAAAAAAGCATAAGGGATATACAAATGATAGTTTAAAATGTCCCAATTTACGTCTTGACCGGCCCACAAACTATACATTGCACAGCAAATTGTAAAAAACAACAAAAATAATGTGTCTTTAACGCGTAAAGGTAAGCGATTTAAAAAAGCAGTCATCATTCGTATTTTTTAAACTTCCCCAAAACAATGGCTTTTAAATGCCTCCAGCCGTCTCTCCAACGGCGCAAATGAGGCACGTGCGCGGCATGGGCACAACGCAAGCCAATGGGGATCTCCATATATTTTAGTCCCACTTGTCCGGCGCGAATCAGCATTTCGCTGGCATACTCCATTCCCGGTTGACGAAGTTTTAAACGGGGATATTCACTCTTACGCAAAGCACGCATACCGCCATTGCAATCATACACTTTAATAGGATAGAGCAGACGTATCATAAAAGAAAGAGCCGGTGTGCCGAAATAACGGTTCAAAAAGGGCATGGCCCCTTCTTCAATAAATCCGTCTAAACGGTTGCCCAGCACCATATCTGCTTGTCCTGCTTGCACCGGTTGGATAAGTTGAGGAATTTTGGAAAAGGGATAAGAGCAGTCTGAATCGGCAAACACCACAATCTCGCCTCGTGCTGCCAAAATACCGCCGTTTACGGCAGAGCCATAGCCTCTTTTTTCAATATGGGCCACACGCGCGCCGGCTTTTTCGGCCAGTTCTGCACTTTTATCGGTAGAGCCGTTATCGGCCACCACAATTTCATAATTCAATCCCGCCTTATCACAGATTTCTTTGATTTCTTCAATACAAGAAACGATAGACTTTTCTTCATTTAAACAAGGCAAAACAACACTGAGATCTACTTTTTGAGTTTCTTTCATAAAAGTCCCTCCCATTCGACGGGATTTAGGATAAATTTAAATACTTGCTCTTAGTATATCAGAGAAAAAGGGCAAAATCAAGTAAAAGGACTTCATTTTTCTGTCAAACAATTATTGCTTTGTCCAACAGATGGATTTTTAACAAAAAACACCCTTTTTCAAGGGTGTTTTTAAATAGTTTGGCAGAGAATTTATTCTGCATAACAAAGGGAACCAACACTTCCGCTGGACAAACAATTTGCCGCCGTTTTGCCAAATCCTAAAAATTTACAGTCGGCTCCGGATTTATTATCTCCGCATTGAAAGCCCGTTTCAGGACAATACGAAACTTCGTATACATAGTTAGAATTTAATCGATGCGCTCTAGTAGAGTGGGTTTTCCCATCAGGACACCAACCGCCATACAAGGTGAACGAAAAATTTTTAGTATTTAACACACCCGAATTTCCACCACCGGACTCAGCAGGAAAATCCAAATCCAACTGATCAAAAGTAAAACTAGAGGAATCATCGGCCATATGGGCAATCTGCAAAGCAGAATTCATTGATTTCAGTGTTGTTTTTGCTTCTGCTAAACGGCTTTTTTCCACTGCCTTTGTATATTGCGGCAAAGCCACCGCAGACAAAATACCGATAATCAATACTACCACCAACAATTCAATCAGCGTAAAACCTCTGGCATTACGTTTAAATGAAGTTTTCATAATCAGCCTCCTTTTTGGGTCATCTTTCTCCTGACAATTAAAATTTATCAAAAAAAGAACCCAAATCAACAAATTAAATTTCCTTTCCCCAATTCACTGCTGGCTTTGATAACCAAGCGAAATGCTATAATAAATAAAAGAGGTGTTTTATGTCTGAAAGAACTATTGTGTACCGTTTTAAAAATGGAATTTATATCAATTTAACCAACCGCTGCCCAAACTTATGCACTTTTTGCATCAAAACCAAGTGGGCCATGCGTTTTGACGGACACAATTTGGACCTTGCCGGAATAGAGCCTTCTGCTGAGGAAATATTGAATTTACTTGAGAAAGAATTGGCCCAAGCCCCTGCGCAGGAAATTGTTTTCTGCGGATATGGAGAGCCGACCATGCGCCTAGACATCGTGCTTAGCGTTGGTCGTGCCCTTAAAAAACACCCTGCTTATCCTTCTTTTAAAATCCGCTTAAACACCAACGGTTTAGGTAATTTAATTAACAGAAGAAACATTGTGCCGGAGTTAAAAACGGCGGTGGATATCGTCTATATAAGTCTAAACGCAGAAAATGAAACCCTGTGGAAACAGCTTCTCCGTCCGGCGCCTGAATATGAAAACGGATATGCTTCTGTCAAAGATTTTATCCAATCTTGCGCCCAAGCCGGTTTTGACAGAGTGGCTGCCAGCTGTGTGGAAAACACCGGTGCAGATCCGCAAGCGGTGAAAGAGGTGGCCTTATCTTTGGGGGCAGATTTTAATGATCGGGAGTACTTAAAATGAGCAGCAAAAAACCGGGCCAACTATTTGTATTTTTTTTACTGCTTTTGAGTGCGGCACTGACTGCCTTTTTTGTAGTGGCGGAAGACTTCTACGTTTATACGGCAGATTCCATTGATACGGCTGCACAATCGGCCACTTTAGACAAAGATGATTTAAAAACTTTAGCTGCCACACCGGGTGAAACCTTAAATACAGATATCAGATTTAGAAATTTCTTTATCACCGATACGCGCGCCAAACGGGTTGAGTTGCACGCTGATTTTAATAATTGGGGAGAAAACCCTATTGTTTTAAAACCTTATTCGCGCGGATATTTTGAAATTTCTTTAGCCTTACCTGTAGGGGAGTATCAATATGTTTTTCATATTGACGGAAAAGACGTATTAGACCCTAATAATTTAGACCGTACAGACATCAACGGACGTACCGTCTGTATCAAAACGATAAAATAATGATAGAAAAAACCATTTACACTTCTTCTACAGAAGAAACTTTATCTTTGGCTCATCACTGCGCCCAAATGCTCAAAGGCGGAGAAATCATTTTTTTACGCGGGCCCATCGGGGCTGGAAAAACGGTATTTGTAAAAGGGATTGCTAAATCCTTAGGACTTAAAAGTTCCCCCACCAGTGCTAGTTTTAGCCTGATGAAAAAATACCACAACAAAAAACATACCTTGTTTCATATTGATTTATTCCGTCTTTGCGAAGGAGAAGTATTTAATCTGGGATTTGAGGAAATGTTGGAAGACGAAAAAGCCATTATCTTGGCTGAATGGCCGGACCCGATTGCCCAAATGATGCCCAAAGACCGTTTGGAAATGGATTTTGTACTGCAAGCAGATGACAAAAGAGCCATTACTATGCGTTCTTTTGGACGGGTCTCAACAACACTGGCGGAGGAATTATGCAAGATAAACGCAAAATAATACTAGGGTTAGACAGTTCCGGCCCGACATTGATGATTTGCTTAAATGACGGTGAAAAAACCTATTCTTTCCGTCATACCCATATAAAACAGGAGCAATTTCTTATCCCGCTTCTCTCACGTGTTTTGGCAAAGGCTCACGCCTCTTTGGCAGATGTAAACAAAGTTTTTTTCGTACGCGGACCGGGCCGTTTTACCGGCATACGTATTTCTCTCACTTTTGCCTCTATGCTCAAAGAATTAAACGGTGCAGAAGTAGGCAGTGCCACTCTTTTTGATATTATCCGCAGGCAAGCAGAGCAGTCCCGCTCTTTCTTAACATGGAAAAACAATAATGAAGAAGGCATTTTGGCAGTGATATTACATGCCTTTAGAGAGGAATATTTCCTTCAGTTTTTTGACGGCTCGGAGCAAGGCCCTATGTGGCTGAGCAAAGAAGATCTTTTGCTTAAGTTAGCCGAAAGAAAAGAGCCCTTGTATTGCGCAGGTGTGGATAAAGACTCCACTGCTTTGACACAGATGTTGGGTGATAAATACCGTTTGGCTCCGTTGGCCGATTGCCGCGTACGTCCGCAAACGTTAATAGAAATGGCTCATAACCCCATACACGATAAAAATGCGCTAGAACCACTATACCTAAAACCGGCACGGTTTGAGTTGGGCAAATGATTATCTTGGCCCAAGCGCATCATGCGGCAGATTTGGCAGAGATAGAAGCCCAGCAACCAAATGCCGCCGGCTGGAAAAGACAGGGGTTTGAAGGAGAGTTAGCACAATCTTGCTCCCAAATTTATTGTGCGTGTTCAAATCATAAAATAATTGGTTTTTTGGCATTGCGCAGCGCAGGCGGATTTGCTGAAATTTTAAATGTAGCGGTAGAGATAAATTTTACAAGGCAAGGAGTCGGGTTTAGCCTGTTAAGTTATGCTTTAGACCGCTTAAAAGAACAAGCCGTTAACCAAGTGACATTGGAAGTGGCTCAAGACAATAAACCGGCCGTTTCTTTATACAAAAAAGCCGGATTGCAAATTTTAGGTCAAAGAAAAGACTTTTACGGCGCTGGAAAAAATGCTTTTATTATGGGACTTAATTTATGAGAAAAATCTTTCTTTTACTTTTTTTATCTGTCGCGCTACTGGAGGCTGCCCCACTAAAATTAAGTCCGCAAGGGCAAAATCAGGCCCAATTGTATTTGGATTTTTTGCAAGGCGCTATATTAGAAGATAAAGATTTTAAACAATCTTGTCTCCACTATCAAAAAGCATTCCAACTAGCACCCACCAGCAAATATTTACGACAACTTTTAATGATGTGCGCCTTGTCCGAAAAAGACATGAAAAAGGCCGATTTGTATGCAGATTATATTGACATGGGCGAAAATGATGAAACGGACCTGTCTATTTACGCGTTTTACAAATGGAGAAAAGGCGAAATATCCCAAGCCAAGAAATACTATGAATTATCTTTGGAGAAAAATCCGGACGATTTACGCACCCTATACCAATATCTGTTGCTATTAAGTTATATCGACGTTGACCAAGCGGCCCAAAAACTAGAAGAACGCAAGGATAGTTATCCTGGTTTAACGCACGTCATCTATTATGAAATCGGTAATATCTACTATCACAAAAAACAATTCACCAAAGCCTTAGACTATTACAACAAATCCACTCAAGAAAAGCCGGAGTACCCTCAACCCTATTTGGCGCGGGCCGAAATGTATGAAAGGGCTTCTCAATTTTTTCTCATGCTGCGTGAGTTGGAACAAGTGGAAAAATTAGGCTATGAAGATGCCTCTGTGTTTTCGCGCATGGGATCTGTGTTTATTATTGTAAATGATACTGCCAAAGCAAAACATTATTTTCAAAAAGCAAAGGCTTTGTATAATGCGGATATTCCGGCAGGGTACTTTTTGGCTCTGTTGGCGGAAGAAGAAGGGGATTTTGCCTCCGCCATCAGTTATCTGCAAGAAACGGCCGACTATGAAAAAGATGCCGGCAAATGGCTGCAAGTATCTTTTTACCAAGAACAATTAAAAGATGAAAAAGCCGCTTTAAAAACCTTAAAAACCGCTCATCAAAAATTTGCAGACAATATAGAAATTGCCTACTTTTATGCTTTGATGCTCCAACAACTAGAACAACATAAAAAAGCCACCGCTATATTTAAAAAAATCTTATCTACCAATCCCCAATATGAAAACGCCAGATTAGCGTTGGCCTTTTCTTTGGAATCCTTGAAAAAATATAATGAAATGGAACAAGAAATCCTCTTGATTTTACAGCAAAATCCCGAGAATGCCGCCGCCTATAATTTGTGGGGATATAGTTTGACGCAAAGAAATCTTGACTTAGACAAAGCCCAAGAATTAATTACAAAAGCATTGTCCCTTTCTCCCAAAGACAAATCTTTTATCGATTCTTTGGGTTGGGTGTATTATCAAAAGCAAAATTACACCGCCGCCTTGGATATCTGGAATGGACTAGATATGGAGTTTATCCAAAAAAATCCGGAAGTGTCCTATCACGTGGGTGCCACCTACTATCAGTTAAAACAATGGGATCAAGCTCAAAAATATTTGAAAATGGCTGCTCCCACTCTAAAACCTGCCAAAAAACTGCTAAAAAAGTTAAAGAAACAGTCCTTGCAGGATAAAAATTAGATTTGCTAAGATAAAATTTGGATTATGTTAGAGAAAAAAAATCAATTAATGGCTTTACTTCCTTCAGAAAACATTCTTATTTTGAAGGATGCCACTTCAAAAACAGATGTCATCAGCCAGCTAACTCAGTTGGTTTGTCAAGGGGAAAATTCCCTAGATTATACTGATGTCTTTACGCAGATTTTAAAAAGAGAGGAATCTCTTTCCACTACGTTAGATACCGGGCTCAGCATTCCTCATGCCCGTTTGGAAGAATTAACCAAAATTAAAGCCGCTTTGGCTATTTTGCCGCATGGTCTTAAAGATCCGGCTAAGTCCGTATCCATCAAAGCGATGTTTTTATTTTTATCTCCGGCACAGCCGATATTCTTCCAACAACACTTACAACTTTTAGCCTCTTTGGCCGAAACATTTAAAATAGATTTTATAACAGATTTGGCCCATTGCCAAACCTCACAAGAAGCAGCAAATAAATTTATAGAAAAATAAGAGATTATAATATGGCTATACGCAAAATCGTAAAATACGGAGACCCTATCCTACGCAAAAAACTAAAACCGGTCAATTTTGAGCAATTAGCCCCTCAGTTGCCGGAGTTGTTAAAAGATATGGAAGAAACCTGTCTTTCTGTAAATGGAGTGGGTTTGGCGGCCAATCAAATCGGCCTTGATATGCGTTTAGCACTTATTTTAATCCCACAATCCGACAAAAAAGATGCTCCGCTTAAGCGTTTTGTCATCATTAATCCGGAATTTGTAGAGAAAACGGGTGAGGTAATAGAAGAAGAAGGCTGCCTTTCCCTGCCTGGTTTATGGGTGGAAGTACCGCGCGCTACCGAAGTGACCATTCAATTTTTAAATGAAAAAGGTGAAAAAGTAAAAGTACGCGCACGCGGCCTTTTGGCCAAAGCCTTCCAACACGAGATGGACCACTTAGACGGAAATTTATTTATAGACCATGCAGACCCCACATTAAAACCGGCTATTAAAAAAGAACTGAAAAAACTTCGCCCTACCTGGCAATAATACTAGAGGAAAAACTTTTCATGAACTTAATATCACCGCAAGAACATAACTCACCATCCCCCCTCTCTCAAACGGCTGTTTTTGCCGGTGGGTGCTTTTGGGGCGTAGAACACCTGATGAAAGAAGTAAAGGGCGTTTTGGCTACGCAATGTGGATATACCGGCGGAGATTTATCTAATCCTTTATATGAAGACGTATGCACCGGCCAAACAGGACATTTTGAAGCGGTGCGTATTGTTTTTGACCCTCAAATAGTCTCTTATGAAGATTTAGCCAAATTGTTTTTTGAAATTCATGACCCTACTCAGACCAATGGGCAAGGGCCCGATATCGGACAACAGTATTATTCTGCCGTCTTTTATAGCAATGAAGAACAAAAACAAACTATTGAAAAATTGGTAAGTATTTTAAAAAATAAAGGATACCGAGTGGCTACACAACTATTACCGCTAAAGATCTTTTGGCCGGCAGAAGATTACCATCAGCAATATTATCAAAAAAAAGGCACACAACCTTACTGCCATCAAAGAATTAAAAAATTTTAATGCGAAAAAGACTCTTTAAAAATAAAAGAGTCTTTTTTAATTTTTCTAAACCACGTCTCTTTACTGGATTAATTCTCTATAGAGATGCGTTCCAAAAACCAAACAAAAAACCCGTCTGCTTTTGGCAAACGGGTTTCAAATGGCGCCCTCTAGGACTATCGTCTTTGCCTCCAGCAAATCCGGCAAAACCATTTTGCGCGACTTCGCGCAATACTGCTTTTGGTTTTGCTCTTTATTCCGCCTCTTTCGCTTACGCTCTCTCGCGGGTTAGGAGTTCGATTCTTTCCTAGAGATCACGCTACTATGAAAAACAAAAAACCCGTCTGCTTTTGGCAAACGGGTTTTAAATGGCGCCCTCTAGGAGAATCGAACTCCTCTTTTCGGATTGAAAATCCGACGTCCTAACCGATAGACGAAGAGGGCAAAAATTTTAATTATGCGCCCGGTGAGACTTGAACTCACGGCCCCCCGCTTAAAAGGCGGATG
>JAFXGO010000019.1 GCA_017520185.1 Elusimicrobiaceae bacterium
GAACTCCTCTTTTCGGATTGAAAATCCGACGTCCTAACCGATAGACGAAGAGGGCAAAAATTTTAATTATGCGCCCGGTGAGACTTGAACTCACGGCCCCCCGCTTAAAAGGCGGATGCTCTACCACTGAGCTACGAGCGCGAAAAAACGGTCAAAGATCTTTTAAGGGTTTGTTTGCTTCGGGTCAAACCCTCAACATAAATATTATACAAATTTTTTTCCGTTTTGAAAAGTTTTTATTTTTTCTTTCGGAAAAACAAATTCTTTCAACACATTTATTATAGCAATTTTTTTACTTTTCATACAAATTTATTTTTTTCAAATACTTTTTGCTACAATATGTGTATATGAGATATATTCTTTATTTACTTACTTTAGGCCTTGTTTTTACAGGAGGAATGTTGGTGGGAAACCGCTATGTACCCACCACCAGCAGCAGCCTGTCCTCCGTCGTAGCAGTGCCAGATTTGGACCGCACAAATCCCGCCATTGATGAAAGCACTTTGTTCCGCGCACAAGAAAATTTGCAAGAGCTTACCCAAGCCTTGTCAACTTGTCCGGCCGTAGTAGAAGAAGAAAAGGAACTTTTGTTCAACCAAATTTCCTTGTTTTTAACTTTGCAGGATTTTGAATTAAAAAGATATATTTACGAAGCAGAAATTGCCAAGAACGTAAGAGGAACTCAAATCACTCCTCAATTCTCTAAAGCAGCATCTGACTATGCTACCGCCAAAGCCACCACTGAAAATCTGGCTAACACTTTATTTCCCATCATAACAGAAGCGGAAGAACCTGTTTCTTCGGCGGAACAATCTACCGCTTCTACACAAACTGCCACTGCCGAGATTATCCCCAGCATCGCCGAGAACAAAAACAAATAAATCAGCAATTGTATTTATCAAAAATCTTGTGGCTTTGCTTTTTGTCCAATAAGTAAGTATCCGCCGAGATAATACTATTTTCTATTACATTGTTTTTTAATACAGCCCCTTCCGCCACAGACACGTTAGGCCCAAGTACACAATTTTCCACAATGGCACTATCATCTATCCAACAGGGTGCAATAATTTTATTATTTTTCAAAAACTTTTCCGGAACATAAGATTTTTTTTCTAAAAGTATTTGATTGGTATGAAGCAGAACCTCCACCGTACCGCAATCATACCAATTTGTCATAAAAACAGGCGTAATACAGACCGCTTGTTTCAACAATAGCGCAAGAGCATCTGTTAATTGAATTTCATTTTTGACGGTTTTTCCGGAAGAAATAACTTTTTCAATCGCATCAAAGAGTTGTTGTGAATCCAAAAAAGAATAGGCCCCGATTAAAGCAATATTGCTTTTTGGATTTTCCGGTTTTTCTTCCATATCTACAATACAATTATCTTGTATTTGTACCACACCAAAACGTCTGGGATCCTCTACTTCTTTTACCCCCACACAATTTTTGCCGCTTTGCACAAGTGGGCGCAAATTCCCATCTATAATGGTATCTCCAAGCACAATTAAGCACGGACCTTTTACAAATTCTTTGGCTTGATAAATAGCATGCCCTAATCCTTTAGGTTCCTTTTGTTCCACAAACTCTATATGCAAATGGGCATAGTGCTTTTGAGCATAATCCATTAACACCTGCTTTTGATAACCGACCACAAACACCACCTTTTTAATCCCGCATTGCTCTATTTGCTCTAAAATATGAGCAATAATAGGCCTGCCGGCTACGCAAAGCATCGTTTTGGGCATATGCGCAGTATATGGAAGCAAGCGCAATCCTTTTCCGGCTACGGGGATAATGGCAGTATAATCAGACATTTTTTGCTCTTTGTGTTTGTTTTAATAATTCTTCGTAAGCATCTAGTTGCGCACGATATACTTCCAACGCTTCAGCCGGCGTATAAGGACTGCGGTAGGTCCAATTTTCTTCTCCCACTGTACCCGGCACATTGATTCGGTCTAAGGTACCGATAATATCTTGCCAGGAAAACATAGTCAACGCAGAACCGGAAGTTAAAACGCGGTGAAAAATGGCTTTTTGGGTATTTAAATCAAAGGGCACATTGCCGTCCGTTTTTTGAGCGGTAATCATTTCCCACATATTCGCACGCTCATATTGGGGCATTGTCTCCCACCAACCGCGTACCGTTTCCGTATCGTGAGTAGATGTGGTAGCCAGAGAAACAAGCGGATAACTGCGAGGCTCGCGATAGTATCCGTTATCTTCCCGTTCCCACCGCAACACTTTATAGCCGGCTATTTTCAGATCTACCAACATACGACGTACATAATTAGGGATAACCCCCAAATCTTCTCCCACCGGCATAGCGCCGTGTGCTGCTTCTAACACCATGCTTAAGAAACGATATCCGCGATCAATTTGTGCCTGCTCATCTTGCACGTCAAATGCGCCTTTTTCATCTCCGGGAGCAAACACATACGTGCGGTAAAAACCTACTAAATGGTCCAAGCGGAACAAGTCATACAGTTCCACAGCACGATGGATTTTTCTTCTCCACAAGTTGAAATTATTTGCTTGAATATAATCCCAATCATAGGCAGGCAAGCCCCAGCATTGGCCTTTATCGCTAAATTGGTCAGCCGGAGCACCGACGGAATAATCCAAACGGAAATTTTCCCGTTCGCTCCACACTTCGGCACTGTCCAAATTGGTTCCAAACGGAATATCCCCAAACAAAAAGATCCCCGCTTTTTGCGCACAAACTTTGGCATTGCGCAGTTGCATATCTGCTTGCCATTGCACATAAGCAAAGAAATCTACATATTCTTTGTATTTAGCTTCAAAAGCGTCCACCGCTTCTTTTTTAAATTCATTAAGTCCATTGGGCCAATCTTGCCACGTTTGCCAACGATAAAAATCTTTCAAAGCACGGAAAATGGCATAGTTGCGCAACCAACTTTTATTAAGGTTGCAATAGGCCTCAAAAGCATGATATTCAGGGGAAGAATTAGCCATTTCATTTTCTAAGAAAAATTGATAGGCTTGCCAAAGTACTTTTAGTTTGGCATCTTTGACAGGTTTAAAAGCAGCTTTGTGAGAAAGCCTCCACGCGGCTATATCTCCCTGCATGTCGTGCACCAATCGGCGCACCGACGGAGAAAGATTAACTTCTCTTACCTGATTGACGTCTATATAAACGGGATCTATGGCAAACGCACTTAAAGCAGAATAAGGGCAGTTCTGACCGGGGGCCGTTTCTTGCAGGGGTAAAATTTGAATAATTTTCGTCCCTAATCCACCCAAAAATTCTATCCATTGGCACAGGGAGGAAAAATCCCCCACCCCCCAATCTTGCTCCGTTTTCATGGCGGAAACAGGCATCAAAATACCATTTGTGCGCGTGGCTAAAAGTTCTTCATGTACGGTTGCCATTTTTTCACCTGTTATTTACGCGCAATGGCTTCAATTTCAATACTGCTTCCTTTGGGCAAAGCAGCCACTTGTACTGTGGTACGGGCAGGCGGATTTTCTTTAAAGAAAGAGGCATACACATTATTCATTTCCGCAAAGGCAGTTAAATCCGTCATAAAAACGGTGGTTTTTACAACATGTTTTAATTGGGCTCCGGCTGCTTTTAATACATTTTCTAAATTTTTCAGTACTAATTCCGTTTGCACTTTTACATCCCCGCCACCGATTTCGCCCGTCACAGGATCCACCGGCAACACACCGGACGTAAAAATAAAACCGCCGTCTTCCACCGCTTGAGAATAAGGTCCGATGGCTTTGGGGGCTTGGGGTGAGTTGATGATTTTTTTCATAAAATTCCTCTCGTATAAAAGTATAAAATCTATATTATTATATAGTATAAAACCCCGCGTGGCATGTCAAACCAAGCGGGGTTTCATCAAAAGCTCTTTGGCAAGATCAAAAATTTTTTTCACGTTTTTTTAAAATCTCGGCTTCTACCATCTGTATAAGGCTATTTAATCCTTCTTTTTGCTCTTGAGAGATTTTTTTAACTATTTTCGGATCTGTTATTTTTTCTGCTGGAAGCACATCTTGCGCAACAAAGGGGTGATTGTTCTCATACTCTAAAGCGGCCTTCATTTGCTTTACCCACAAATCCGGCTCTGTCCCTGCCCAGCCATTAATTACAGACCCCAAACCCTCCAAAATATCCATAAAATACAATTCTTCGCGCGTCATGGATGAAAGGTAAATTTATTGCCCTAAGATTAACAGACCGGCTTGTTTTTTTGATTCTTCATAATATTCCTTAGAAATAGGCGTTATAGAAGTGCGCGCCTGCAATAAAATACGAACACGTAATTGTGCTAGATAAAATACAAAAACTGATTTTTCTTTTTCATTATTTTCAAATAAATAATTGGCATAACCAAACAAAACTTCTGGAGCGAGCGAATGAATATTTTTCGCATTATTAAAAACAGGTACTTTTTGCACATATGTCTGCAAGCCTTGTTCAAACCATAGCATATCGTCTTTCATATTTTTATTCTCCTGTTGACATCCTATTAGAATAGTAAAAAACAAAATTAAAAAAAAGTATTTCATCAGTTTTGACTCCTTATATCTCAAACGAAAGAAAAAAAGATAAAAAAACCCCAAGCGGAATAAACTCCGCTCGGGGTATAAATCAGAGAACTACCGCTGTATCTCTTAAGCCGCTACTTCTTCTTTGGCGTCAGCGATTTTTTCTTCCACTTCAGTCAAAGCTTCAATTTTTACTTTGATTTTAGCGGTGACAGTCGGTTTCAAATAAATGCCTACTTCAGTTTCACCTAAGGCTTTTACCGGCATGTTAAGTTCGATATTGTCTTTGGTGATTTTATGACCTAAAGCGGTCAAGGCTTTGAAGATGTCGGCTTTGTTTACAGAACCGAATACTACGCCGTCACTATTAACGGTTTTGGTGAAAGGCAACACCACGCCTTCCAATTTTTCAGCAATAGCACGAGCTTCTTTAAGTTCAGCTTCAATTTTTTTGGCGCGGCGTTCGGCACCTAATTGCCAATTTTTAATAGCACCCGGGGTGGCGATTTCGGCCAAACCTTGAGGTACTAAAAAGTTTCTGGCGTAGCCAGTTCTTACTTCTACGATATCACCGGCCATGCCGAGGTTTTTTACGTTTTCTCTTAAAATAACTTTCATTTTAAATTCTCCTAAAACTTATTTCTTCGGCAAAGAGTACGGCAAAATGGCCAAATTGCGATCGCGTTTGATGGCTTTGGTAATTTGGCGTTGGTGTTTGGCGCAAGTGCCGGTAATGCGGCGGGATAAGATTTTGCCGCTTTCCATGGTGAAAGATTTGACAAATTGGAAATTTTTGTAATCTACATTGTCAATTTTTTCCGCGCAAACTTTGCAAACTTTGCGGCGGCTTTCAAAGCGTTTTTTACCAAACGGTCTGGCCGGTCTTTCCGGTCTGGCAGCCGCAGCAGCGGCAGGAGCAACATTGGTTTTAATTTCTTCGGACATTTTTACTTCCCTCGTATTTGTTAAATTTTAAAAAGGCACATCATCTTCCATAACGGGTTGATCCACGTCTACGGAAGGAATATCGTCTTTGGCAGCCGGTTGGGCATAATCACCGCCGGTGATACCGCTTTCCAGAATTTGTAAGCGACGGCAAGTGACCTGCAAGGAACGACGGGTTTGGCCGGTGGCTTTATCCGTATATTCGCTGCTGGTCAAGCGACCGTCTACATAAACGGGGGTACCCTTTTTCAGGCGGTCTTTGGCGCGCTCGGCACCTTGGCCCCAGACTACAACGGGCACGTAGACCACATCGTCTTTCCACTCACTAGTAGCTTGATCCAAATAGCGGCGGTTCACGGCCACATCAAAGCGGCACACTGCCTGCCCTTTTTGGGTAAAAGCTACATTCGGCTCACGCGTTAAACGCCCCGAAATGAGGACTTGGTTCTGCTCCGGAAGTCTGACTTGGCCTGCCATAAGCGCCGCCTTATTTGGCCACCGGGGCCGGTTTGACCTTTACTTCATTGGCCAACATAACCATAGAACGCAACACTCTTTCGTTGAGTTTCATGGTGTCTTCCCAGATTTTTACAAAGTTCGGCTGGGCTTTGAATTTCAAATAGAGGTAGAAGCCGTCACGCACGTGTTTTACATCGTGGGTGAATTTTCTTCTGCCCAATTTTTCTTCGCTGGTGACTTCGCCACCGTGTTTGGCAACCAGTTCTTTAACCGTGGTTACGAATTGCGCCACTTCCGTATCGGAAAGCTGCGGTTTTACAATCGTTACTGTTTCGTAGGTTCTCATAATTATTTACTTTTTATTCTCTGATTTTTTACAGACAAAAAACCTCACAAGGCGTTATTTTACCGCCTCGTTTAGGTTCATTAAGTCTCTTTCGGGCTCTTACTCACCTGCGGCCCCGGCGACTCTTTCCTTGTAGATATTATAACAAACTAAAAAGATTTTTGGCAAGACTATTCTCTAAGCAAGAAAATTTTGGCAGGGCTGGTGGCACCCTTTATTAAAGAAAGTTTGTTTTCAGGCAAGTTTAAATGACGCGCCAACACACTGCGCACGGCGGCATTGGCTTGACCGCGTTCTGCGGGAGCCTTGACCCAAATTTCAAAAGTATCGGCGGATTTTTCAACCAACTTTTCCTTTTTTTCGTCCGCGTGTACTTTTACTTTAATGTATTTTTCCATAGAAAAAGGGGCACCTATTGTCAGTGCCCCCATTATAATAATGTTATTTCACAATCAGACTTTTGGCAGTCATGTCGGCAGGTTTTTCTACGTTCATAACATCTAAGACCGTGACGGCGATGTCGCCCAAGTTGCCGCTTTGGGCCATTTTGGCTTGCGCGTCATCAGGGTTGACGTAGACAAAATCTACCAAGTTGGTGGTATGTGCCGTTTTGGGCATATTGATTTTGCTATCCCACATTTCTTCAGCATTACCATGATCGGCCGTAATCATGACGGCATATCCTTTGGACAAGGCCGCTTCGGTCACTTGGCCGACACATTCATCTACCACTTCAATAGCCTTGACAACAGAGTTAAAATTGCCGGTATGTCCGACCATATCTCCGTTAGCAAAATTGATCACCATGAAATCATATTTTTCTTCGCTGATTTGTTTAACGGCTTCTTCCGCTACACGGTAGGCTTCCATTTCCGGATGATCGGCAAATGTAGCAGGATCAAAACGGCCTTTGATTTCAATGCGTTCTTCCCCTTCGTACGGTTGAATTTGTTTACCGTTGAAGAAAGAGGTGACGTGTTTGAATTTTTGGGTTTCGGCCAAACGCAATTGTTTCAGCCCTGCTTTGGAAATCACTTGACCAAGCAAATTATCCATACCGCCGCCATCCGTCATAGACGGCAAGGCATTGTACGGGAAAGAATCGTAATATTTGGTAAGTCCGCAATACACACAACTCACGCGGTTTACGTTGCCGGCATATTCAGAGTCAATAAAGGCTTTGGTTAACTGAATAGCACGATCTTGGCGGAAATTGAAGAAAATCACACTGTCGCCTTCGGCCATACCTTTATAATCACCAAGTACGGTGGGCGGGATATATTCGTCCACCATCGGACCACCGTCCGGAGTTTTCAAGGTATCATAACCGGTTTGTACGGCTTCTTCGGCAGTAGCAGCATGAGCCCCTTTGGCATGCACGATTAAATCATAGGCTTGATCGGTCAAGGCCCAGTTTTCGCTGCGGTCCATGCTGTAATAGCGCCCTTGAATGGTGGCAATTTGGCCTACGCCGGCCTCTTTAATGACTTCTTCTAATTGGCGGATAAAACCGATGGAGGATTTCGGCGGAGTATCGCGACCGTCGGCAAAAAAGTGGATATACACTTGGTTAATGCCTTTTTCGGCGGCATATTTAACAATAGCAAACAAGTGGTCTTGGTGAGCGTGCACCCCTTCATCTTGCACCAGTCCCATCAAATGCAAGGCCTTGCCATTACTTACGCAATTATCAATCGCAGCAGAAAAAGGAGCGGACTGAAACAAGGAGCCGTCTTCAATGGTGTCTTTTAAGCGTTTCAACTCTTGCACCACAATACGTCCGGCACCCATATTCAAATGGCCTACTTCGGAAGATCCCATATAGCCGGCCGGCAAACCTACTTCTTCACCGGAGGCTTCAATTTGGGTATGCGGCCATTGTGCCAAATATTTGTCCATATTCGGGGTTTTGGCATTGCTGACGGCATTGTGCTGACCTGCTTTTGCATCACCCCAACCATCACGAATAATCAAAACTACTTTCTTCATGTTTCACTCCTTTTTATATGGTGATAAATTTTCTTACTTATATTATATGAAATTCATTCAAACAGTGTTTTTTGTCCTAACACTACCGTTCCATGCTTTTTGGTTTGATAGGATTGCAGTTCTTCTAATGTGTTTACACCGGCATTTGCAAAATCACGCAAAAAACGGTAAAGCACTTTTTCGGTCATGCGAACATCTGCCATCGCGCGGTGGGCACCCTCTGCATTGATACCCAATGACGTGGCAATAACGCCTAAGTTATTGCGCTCAAAACGCCCGTTCTTACGCGCCAACTTTAATGTATCTAAAACCGGATATTCAGGCAGTTGCCTGCCACAGTTCTGCACTTCTGCACGTAAAAAACTTAAATCAAATTCTGAATTATGAGCCACCAGCACACACCCTTCCAACAAATCAAACAAGCCTGTCAAAATATCAGAAAATTTAGGGGCTTGAGCCACCATTTCATTGGTAATACCATGAATAGCAACAACACTAGGATGCATAGGAATTTCGGGATTTAATAAAGTTGAAAACTCCTTTATCTTACGACCGTTTTGCGTGACAGAGACTGCAATTTCACAAATTCTTCCTCCGTCGACAGGAGAAAGCCCCGTCGTTTCCGTATCTAAACAAGCAAACTTTACTTCTGATAATAGGGTCATTTCCAGTAAAAACTCCATTTTGCTAAAAATCCGACTGCACTGGCCCCAAAAATTCCAAAATACAGGGCAAAACGAGAAAAATCCATCAAACGGTTTTTACGGGCAACTTGGCAAGCCCACAACCACACTAAAAACCATAGCAACCAGCGCCAACCGGGCAGTAATACAATCAAATAGAAAATCAAACGCATGAGCATCGTCACAAAACTTTCATCTATGGTAGGGTAGTCGCGCCCGTAGATATCTTGCTCCACCATATAGATAAATACACTAAACATTTTAGTCACTACCAAAGCCCCCACCAAAAACACCGCCCAAGAATCAGCCACCCAATTTCCGGTTTGATAAAGAACATCTAGCGGAGAAGCTAAAAAGAAAAACAAAACCGCCAAAAAATCATGTGTTAAAAAAGTAAGGCTATGATATTTTATTTGTCCGGCTCTAAACACAAACAATCTGTCAATAAAAACATAAAATAAAGACAACCAAATAATACTTTGCCAGCCATGCAAAGAAAAGAAATGAAAGAAAGGCCATTTAATCACCAAATAGGGCCACAAAATTGTGGTTGCAAGCAATAAAAACGCCCCAACTTGCACTACCGCACTAATTAACGGCCGTTTATTGCGCCAAGCAAAAAAAGGACGATTATAAAATAAAACAGCTAATATATAATACACCAGCAGCAAACGCCAAAAAACTATCATGCTCCCTCCTTAGGCAGCCAAACCGTAAAAGTGCTGCCTTGCCCCAATGCAGAAACAACGTTCAAATCTCCTCCATGCGCACGGGCCAACTGACGGCTGATAAAAAGGCCCAGCCCATAACCGTCTGCATTTTCATCTACTTGACGATACTTTTCAAAAACTTCTTGGCATCCTTTTTCAGTAAGTCCGACTCCTGTGTCTTTAACAGATATAAAGGTTTTATTTTCTTCTTCCCATGCCTTCACTTCAATGCCGCCTTGAGTGGTAAACTTAAGCGCATTAGAAAGTAAGTTATTCACAATTCGACGCAAAAGTTTTGGGTCGGCATAGACGCATAAAGACTCACCCGCTTCACAACTTAAAGAAAGCCCCTTTTCAGTTGCCACAGCCTCCTGCGTATTAACCAAACTTTGCAAAAGTGGCGCCAATTCGATGCGTTGACGTTGAGGCAAAGTCATACCGGCTTGTACACGAGAAACTGCCAACACATCTTCCAACAAAGAAGATAAATCCTGTGCTGCTTCTTTCATGCGAGCTAAATATTCTTCGCGTTGTTGGGCATTGATTTTGCCGCTGGATAAAATATAAATATACCCTTGCAAGCCCAGCAACGGCGCGCGCAAATCATGAGCTACGGATCGGAAAATATGTTCCTTCATTTCACTTACTTGGCTTTTTAATTGTAAGGCTTGATAATCTTTTAAATCAGATGTCATTTTATTAAAGGAAGAAATTAATTCTCTAAATTCCCCCCAACCCACTTCTTCTTTAACGCGATGGTCCAAATTGCCTTGACTGACTTGCTTCGCGCCTTCTAGCAAAGCGGAAATAGGCTCTCCTAAACTATGAGAAAAAGTGAGCGCCCCGAAATAAGATAAGGTGCCAATAGCCAACAAGAATAATAATAAAACAATATTGGAAAAATACAAACTTCGGTATGCCTCATCTTTCCGTTGCAAAACAACCACATACATACCCAACGGTTTCGCAGCGGAAAAGCCTCCGACAAACTTGTCTTCTGCCCCTTTAATTGATTTTAACAAACGGGATTTTCCTTCAAAGGCAACCTTTAATTTTTCAGGTGCTATCTGAGCAGACCATTGTGAAGGAGCACTGTACACCACTCCATCGGCAGACACCAAAAACACTTGTCCGCTCCGCCCTATGCGCATCTGTTGCAAACGGTCTGCCAAGTCTGAAAGTTCCGTAATTCCATATAAAAAATATCCATTTTTAAAAGGCATTACAAATTCAAATTCCAAAGACCCTTGCAGTGTTTCAAAAGGAGCAATATAAATGCGCGGATTTTTGGCCATTTCAGCCAAAACATCCTCTGTCAAACGGTGGGGAGTAGCATATAAATCACTTTTTTCTAAACGGATTAAATTTTTCCCGTTTTGATCCAAAAGTCCTAACACATTAATATCGGATTGTTGTGTTAATACTTTCTGAAATTCATTTTGCAATTGCACGTCTTGTCCTATAAGATTTTGCAGAGAAGAAGCAAAAGACAAACGCCAATTTAAATCTTCCGCATAATGATTTAGATCAGAGGCCACCACTTCAGCCAAATTATAGTGGTTTTCCAAAATCGTATCTTTTTGGCGATTTTGATAAAAAGCCAGCAAGGCCGTCATGGGAATCAACGGCATCAAGACTACGGCGATAAAGAGTTTAAAAAGTTTAGAAAATATAGACATATCTTTTTATCATTATAGCAATTCCCTAGGCCAGAGGACCTATTTTCTCTGCACAAAAAGACCTATTTGAAAAAGGGTCCAAAAAACAAGGTCTTATAGGCCAAAAGACTCTGTTGAAAAAACCTCAAAAACCATACACTGTATATATGAAGAACAAAATACTCCAACTTAAACAATTTTTTCGTTTATATCATATCCGCCGCCAAGAAATTTTGCTTGACTCTTACTTATCGTCCAGCAAAACTGTTGACCTGACAAGCGAAGAAAAAGATTATGTAAATATGCAAACCAATCGCATGCTCATGCGTAAATCCGCCCGTCAACGTCGCTTGAACCCGACTTTAGACTGGACCGCTCTTTTACACACCATGCCCAATAGAGGCAGTGCCTATGCACTGCACGTCGGACGTTAAAAACCCACGCTTCAGCGCAGACCTTTAAATTTTTTCATATCCTCCTACACAGCCCCGCAATCAAATGCGGGGTTTTTTATAGTTCACTATTGTTATAACCCCAACCATCCATTTATTTTCTCCAAATTTGTACAATAACATTATGAGTGAATTGATTTATATATGGATAGTGGCACATCTTTTTTGGGTTTTTTTCATTAAAATCAAACCCTTACCCATCATCGGATTTTTTCTGATGCACGGCATTCTTTTTTGGGTATTGCTGATCAATCAAAACAATTTAGAACCCCTTATTGGCTATTATTACCGTCGAGACCCGATGATAATGCTAATCCTTTTATGGAGCGGAGCTTTGATTTTTCTAGTCAGCAAAATATGTGACGCAGATTTAAAAAAAAGCAGAAATTCCAATAAAAAACCCCGCTCCTAAAAGCGGGGTTTTATTGGGTACAAACTTATTTTTGTTTGGCTTTTTTCACGCCGTCTACCACTTTGGGCAAGAGTTGGCGCGCATCAGCTACAAAGCCGTACTTACACACATTAAAGATAGGAGCGTTGGCATCTTTGTTAATGCCGATAATTACATCGCTGTGTTCCATACCCACAATATGTTGTACCGCACCGGAAATACCGGCTGCAATATAGAGTTTGGCGGCCACCGTCACACCGGATTGACCGATTTGTTTCTCTTTTGGCAGAATTCCCATATCGATAGCCGCGCGGGAAGCACCCACCGCACCACCCAATTCTTGGGCCAATTCTTGCAACATAGCAAAACCGGTTTTATCTTTCAATCCGCGTCCACCGGCCAACACCACTTCGGCTTCATCTAATTTTTCTTGATTAGAATTATCATCAAAGTGTCGGCTCACAATGCGCACCTTTCCGGCGGCGGCAGGAAGGGCGACAGTTTCGCTAATAACTTGGGCCATGCTACCGGGTCTGCTAACCACTTTCTTAAAAACATTCGGGCGAACGGTAGACATTTGCGGACGATAATCAGGACATTTAATATCTGCCATAATATTACCGCCAAAAGCCGGACGGGTTTGAATCAATAAGCCGTCTGCAATAGAAAGCCCCGTACAATCTGCCGTCAATCCCACAAATAATTCCGAAGAAATACGCGGAGACAAATCCCGCCCGATATATGTGGAGGGATACAAGACAATGCTGGGATTGTACTTTTTAATCAAAGTAATCATGGCATTAGCATAAGCGGCAGTATTATAATCGCGATAAGCAGGACCGCTGACGGCATAAATTTTATCGGCACCGTAAGAGGATAACTCCGCAAAATATTTTTCCACTCCCTCGCCAATGACCACTGCGGCCAATTCTTCACCCAATTGGTCCGCTAGTTCACGACCTTTGGATAACAACTCAAAACCTACAGGGCGAACCTTTTGTTCTTTACCGTCATCAGAAATTTCGATAAAAGCCCATACCCCTTTATAAGAGGATAAGTCTTTTTTCTCGGCACTATTCGTTGGCAAAGACAAGGCTTTAACAGGGCACACACTCACACAAGCCCCACACATAGTACAACTTGCACTCGCCACCGCTTTGCGGTTTACTAAGGAGAGCGCACCAAACGGACAGGTACTTACGCACTTTCCGCAACCTACACAGTTAGATCCTACTTGAATCATTTGACAAAACTCTCCTTTTTCAAAATTTCAATAAATTTCGCGGCCATTTCTTCCGCAGAGCCGGAAATCATTTCCCCTTTGGCACGCGCGGCCGGAGGGAAAATGCGAGATACACGAGTGGGAGAGCCTTCTAATCCCAACTTATGCAAATCCGCTCCAATATCGGCTGCCGTCCAAGTGGAAATTTGCTTATCTTGAGCCTTGTGAGCTGCCATGAAAGACGGATACTTAGGAGCATAATCTACCGGCATGGTCATAGTAATAAGTACGGGTAAATCCGCCTCCATAATCTGATGACCGCCCTCAATAAGTTTTTTCACTACGGCACGTTGACCGTCACTATCTACACTGTCACAAAACGTAATTTGAGAAATGCCCAAATGATAGGCAATACCGGGGCCGGTTTGTGCGGTATCGCCGTCAATGGCCATTTGACCGCACAAAATCATATCAAAAGAACCTATTTTCTTAACGGCCGTAGCCAGCGCATAAGAAGTAGCCCACGTATCAGATCCGGCAAAGGCGCGATCCGAAAGGAGCACCCCTTCATCAGCACCTAAGGCCAAAGCCAAGCGAAGCACCGCTACGGCTTGAGCAGGGCCCATAGAAAGCACCGTCACTTTGGCACCGGTTTTAGCCTTGATGGCTAAGGCTTTTTCCAATGCATAGTGATCATACGGATTTAAAATGCTGGGCACGCCGGCACGAATTAAGGTGCCGGTTTTCGGGTCTACCTTGACTTGGGTAGAATCGGGTACTTGTTTAATGCATACGATGATATTCATGGGATTTCCTTATGCTTTAAAAGTTTCTCTGAGTTTGGCAGATACCAAATCTTCATCTTCAATAATGCCGGTCATTTTTTCTTCAATACCGACTAAATTGACCGCTTGGGAAAGGTCTTGCGCAGAGGCTGCACCCACACCCAAAATCAGTTTCATGCCTTCGGTAGCCACTTTAAAAGCACTCAAGCGGGCATTGACGCGAGACATGATTTTTAAGGTATTTAAGTCAAAGCGGCTTCCTTCTGTCACTTTGCCTTCAGCACATTGGCGAGCAAAAACAGCCGCTACTTCTGCTTCACTGATCAAATCACCCAACATAAAGGTAATATATTGGTGACGGGTCAATTTTTGCAAGCGGCAATCTTCCAATACGCGGGCCAATGCTCTAAAACCTAAAGCCACACTATCGGCACCAACATCGGGGTGTTGCGTATGCAAGGCTTCAAATTCTTCAGCTTGTTTAATATAGTATTGACCGCGACTTTTGAGGTGCTCCTGCCAGCGTCCGCGGAAGATGGTCATCTCCAACACTTCGCTGGTGCCTTCATAAATGCAGGTAATCTTTACGTCACGTTTAATTTTCTCAACAGCAAATTCTTTGGTATAACCGAAACCACCCATCGCTTGAATGGCATCTTCGGCGGCTTTGTTGCCGGATTCAGTAGCATAAAGTTTAGCAATAGCACCTTCGGTGGCTAAGCCATGATTATTGACTTCTAATTGTTTGGCCGTCCAATCAATATAGGCACGCGCGGCTTCAAAACGTACATAGTGAGGGGTAATAAGTTTTAACATGAAGCCCTGTTTTTCAGAAAGAGGACCGCCGGCTTGAATGCGCTGTTGAGCATACATTAAAGCGGTTTCCACCGCTTCTTCACCACCGCCCAAACCAAACGCAGCTACCATCAAGCGAGTATAACCAAATACCGCCTGTGCCTGCAAGAATCCTTTACCTTCTTCCAAACCAATTAAATTTTCGGCCGGCACATAGACTTCGTCAAAAGCAAGTCCCGCCGTATTGGACAAACGGATACCGTGTTTATCTTCATGGGCATCTTGGGTAAAGCCGGGAGTACCCTTTTCTACGATAAACCAACTCGGACCACCGGGAGCTAAGGCTAGCACCGTATAAATATCGGCCACGCCTCCGTTGGAAATCCACATTTTACTACCGGTAATTTTATAACCGACAATTTTACCGTCTTTTTCCACACGGTCAGCACGAGTGCGCAAGGAGACTAAGTCAGAGCCGGCATCGGCTTCTGTGGCACCGTAAGCGACCAATTTGTTTTCATGGGCGATTTTTTGAAACCATTTGGCTTTTTGTTCCGGCGTACCGCCGACGTTAATCGGGTCACTGCCCAAAAACGTGGCAAACACACCGGTGGCAATACCCAAATCAATACGCGCCAACTGCTCACAAACGCGATAGATTTCGGTAGTTTGGCCACCCAAACCGCCATATTCTTCCGGAATAAGCAAAAGGTGTACACCCAAAATATCATGGTCATACATCTCTTTCAAAATCTGCAAGGGAATTTCGTTCTTCGCATCATACTCGCGGAGAAACTCGTGGGAAATCCTGTTCTTGGCATATTGCTTCAAACTGTCCAACATCAGGTTCCTAGTAATCAGGTCATTTTTTGCCATGGGGTATAATCTCCATTACAATAAGGTATATATAATGATACCAATTTTAGGGGAACAGGGGCAAAAAAGAAAATCAAAAAATCAAAATTTGTTATACTAAAAATGTAGTTACAATTTATTCTGTTTTTGGAACCGTTTTGGAAACGGACCTTTGCCGTCAGGCAAGAGTATGCTCTCCGAAAACAGTCGTTTAGGTATAGGATAAACGGACTAATTACCCGTTTGTTTTATGCCAAATGTTTATCGTTTTGGCGATAAACTACGGCTGTTCTTGGTTGAAGGTGAGCATACTCTCAGGCAAGAAGCAGCCGTTTTTGTTGGGTTTCATAACAGAATGAGGAGCGTTTATGAAAAACAACAAAAAAGCATTCACCCTCATAGAATTATTAGTTGTCGTTTTAATCATCGGCATTCTATCTGCCGTAGCCTTACCACAATATACCTTTGCGGTAGAAAAAGCGCGCTTTGCAGAAGCAGAACAAACAGTCGGTTCTTTGCAAAAAGCCATAGATATATGGTTGCTGGAAAATGGATATCCTTCACAACAGATTCAATTCCTTGGAAAAAATAGCGGTTCCGGACAGTTGTTGCTTGACTTTGAGGGAAGCTTAGATTGTTCCGCAGAAGAGAGATGTAAAAGCAAAAACTTTAGTTATGCGGCGTCTTGCTGGCCATCAAGGTGTTGGGTTATGGTATTTCGCGAACCCGAAAGTTCCTATGTCATTACTTGGCTCCGTGATTCTCCCGGTTGGCATGGAGACGAATGCGACTATTATACAGATGTGTCTCCCATCGGCGAGAAGCTATGTAAAATGCTGGAAAAGCAAGGCAATGGCTTTGTTGCTTGTGAAAATTGTTAACTTATCTTAACCGCCTGTTTCTACAGACGGTTTTTTTAAAGCCGTTCGCAACAAATGAAAACCCTATGTTCGCTGCATGATTTTTCAGATTTAAGTTTAGTTTGCGTTGCAAGTTACCCGAGGCAAGTACTGCCAGGTACGGCGAGCGGTAAGGCAACGCAAAATAAACTAAATATGGAAAATAGTTTGCCCAAACCCAGCCCCGCAAATGAAAAAGTCGTAAATATGCTAAAATACCTATATGTTATTACCGCGTATATTAACTGCCGTTATCGGCGTCCCTGTGATTTTGGCTGCCATTCATTTTGGCGGTCTGGTGTATATGGCTTTTGTGGCCTGTGTCATCGCTTTGTGCTTATATGAGTACGGGTTGGTGTTGCGTTCCGGCAAAAAACCGGTGCATATGTTCTCATTGGTTTTCTTCGGCCTTTTAATGGCGGTGGTAGCCATTGCCGGACGAACGGAAATTCCTTCTTTAGAACTGCCGGATAATCTTTATCCCTTTGCCATCAGTGTTGTTTTGTTTGGTGTTTTGTTTGTGGAAGTCATTACCCCGCGTCGCAGTTGGGACCGCGTCACCAACACCTTAACAGGTGTGTTTTTAATTCCTTGGTCTTTGGCTCACCTTATTAATATACGTGATTTGCAACCCAATGGTGAGTATTTAACCTTATTTATGATTGTGACGGTTTGGATTTGTGATACCGGTGCGTATTTTACAGGTCGTTTTTTAGGCAGACACAAACTGAACAAAGAAGTTAGCCCGAAAAAAACGTGGGAAGGATCTGTCGGAGGTACTTTACTTGCTGTGGGCGGTGCTTTGTTAATGCGTCATTTATTTTTACCGTCTTTAACTTTGCAGGCTGCCGTTTGGTTGGGTCTTTTGGTAGCGGTTGTGGGCCAAGTATCTGATTTAGCCGAATCTGTACTCAAAAGAAGCACCGGTGTTAAAGATTCTTCCAATCTTCTTCCCGGACACGGCGGCTTTTTGGACCGTTTTGACTCCTACTTATTATTAGCTCCCGTATTTTATTACGTGGCTCTGTACGTATTATGAAAAACATCGTCATTTTAGGCTCTACCGGATCTATCGGTACTTCTTCTTTAAGCGTGATGGAAGGATTAGGGCCGGATTACCGCGTCTTAGCCTTAACCGCTAACCGAAATGCGGAACTTTTTTTAAAGCAAGTTCATGCTTTTAAGCCCCGCTTTGCCGCCGTATTGGATAGCGCCGCTTACGAAACCTTAAAAAATCAAATGCCTCAAGGCACGCAACTTTTACCGCCGGAAATGGAAAGTTTAACTTTTTTGGCTTCTTTGCCTTCGGCTGATTTAATTATTAACGGTTTGGTCGGAGCGGTAGGCTTTAAGCCTTTAGTAGCTGCTATTAAGGCAGGCAAAACCATTGCTTTGGCTAATAAAGAGCCTATGGTGATGGCCGGTAAAACCGTTATGCAAGAATGTCGCCGTTGGAATGCCACCATTATTCCGGTGGATAGCGAACCTTCGGCCATGTTTCAATGTATGGAAGGCACCGATGCCAACAGTTATGACCAAGTAAACAAATCCATTTCTCGTGTGTTTCTCACTGCTTCCGGCGGGCCGTTTGCCAAAAGAACAGACTCTTTAGACACCGTGACACCGGCAGAGGCTTTAAATCCTCCTCGTTGGAAAATGGGTAAAAAAATTACCATAGATTCCGCAACCTTAATGAATAAAGGTTTTGAAGCCATTGAAATTATGAACCTTTTCTCCTTGCCGGAAGAAAAAGTGCAAATTGTTATTCACCCTCAATCTTTAATTCATTCTGCCGTAGAATATGTAGACGGTGCTATCTTGGCCGAAATGAGTGAACCGGATATGCGCATTCCCATCCAGTATGCCATCACCTATCCCAAGCGCATGCCCAGCCCTGTCAAACCGCTTAATTTATTTCAAGCGCAAAAATTAGAATTTTTTGAGCCGGATTTTGAGCGTTTTCCCTGTTTGGAGCTTGCCCTTGCGGCACAAGCAAAAGGAAGTATTTTTCCGGCAGTGCTCAGTGCGGCCGATGAAGTGGCGGTAGATGCCTTTTTAAAAGAGCAAATCCGTTTTACCGATATTCCCAAACTAATCTATAGTGTTTTGAAAGAAACCTATGGTACTTCCACCGAACACATTACCTTAAACCAAGCGGCCGAAGCCGATGCTTGGGGACGGGAAAAGGCTTTGGCTAATTTGGCTGAAAAGAAATACACCAAAGCTATTTTATAAGGAGTTTTTATGTTGCTTTCTGCATTAGCCGTTATTGTAGTGCTCAGTCCGATTGTTATTATCCACGAATTTGGGCATTTTATCGCGTGTCGCTTAACCGGCATCGGGGTAAAAGAGTTTTCTTTTGGATTTGGAAAAATTCTTTGGCACAAAAAGTCTTCCAAAGGAACTGATTTTCAAATTCGCGCCATTCCTTTTGGCGGATTTGTAGAGCCGGAAGGACAAATGTTTCCCGAAGATGGTCAAACCGAAAAACCCAAAGGAAACGAATTCGGCGCCAAAAAATGGTATGCCAAATTGTTTATGGTAGTCAATGGGGCATTTTTCAACTATGTATTGGCGGCTTTTATCTTCTCCTTGCTTATTTTTCTGCGTGGTATGCCGGAAAATGACCCGACCAGACTTGCCCCCGTCGTTGGAGAAGTGGTGGCTGAATTTCCGGCTGAAAAAGCAGGCCTGCAAAAAATGGATTTGATTACATCTATTGACGGTAAAAATATTCAAAATTGGCAAGAACTTAATCAAGCCCTCAAAGCCAGACAAGGGGACTTGTCTTTGACGGTTAAACGTGGAGAAAATGCTTTGCAGCTTTCTATTAAAGATTCCTATTTCTCACCAGAAAATCCAACAATCATCGGCATTGCCGTACACAACGAACTCAAACCCGTAGGCTTGATTTCGGCTGTAGGACTTGGCCTGTATCAATGCTGGTACTGGAGCAAATTTTCTCTTGTGTCCATTTGGCAAAGCATCACACATAAAAAAGCACCGGATTTGGCAGGACCTATCGGCATTGTAAACATTATTCATCAATCGGTACACAAAGGTTGGATGGATTTTATTTTCTTAATCGGCATGCTTTCTTTGGCGGTGGGTATGTTTAACTTATTCCCTATTCCTATATTAGATGGCGGATATGCGCTCGTATTTTTGTGGGAAGGCTTGACAGGCAAACTCCCCTCCACCAAAATGATTATGCGTGCAGCCAATGTAGGCTTTTATATTTTAATGATCTTGGTTGTCTATGCGTCTTATTCTGACATTAAACGTATTTTCTTTAAACCCAAAGCAACCATAGAGCAAACCCAAGAAAAGCAAACACCTGCCACAACGCAAGAGGCAGTTGCACAGGAGGAAAAATAATGTATAAAACCAGACAAGTCCAAGTAGGCCCCTATACTTTAGGTACGGGCAACCCTGTGCGCGTGCAAAGCATGTGCAATACCGATACACGCGATACACAAGCCACTGCTGATCAAATCAATGCTTTAGAAAATGCGGGTTGTGAAATTAACCGCGTAGCCGTACCGGATATGCAAGCGGCCCAAACTTTGGGCGAAATCAAAAAACGCATTCATACCCCCTTGGTGGCAGACATTCACTTTGATTATAAATTGGCTTTAGAGGCCATCAAACAAGGCGTAGACAAAGTACGCATTAATCCCGGCAATATCGGTGCGATTGAAAACACCAAAGAAGTGGTCAAAGCGTGTGCCGACCATAATGTAGCCATTCGCATCGGGGTTAATGCAGGCTCTGTTAAATATTTGAAAAGCGTCTCAGGGCAAGTGGAACTTTCTGATGACAAATGGGCTGAAGTGATGGTTAACGAAGCCTTAGAACAAGCCAATATTTTAGAGCAACTAAATTTCAAAAACGTAGTGGTGTCTTTAAAATCGGACGATTTTGCCCGTACTTTAAAAGCCAATGAACTTTTTGCTTCTCAAAGCGACATTCCCTTACACATCGGGCTGACAGAAGCGGGCAGTTTCCTGAGCGGAACGGTCAAAAGTTCTATTGCTTTAGGCACTCTTTTGCAAAAGGGCATCGGCTCTACCATTCGTGTTTCTCTAACCGAAGACCCTGCCTTGCAAGTACGCACCGCCTATGAAATTTTAAAAGCCTTAGGCATGCGTAAATATGGGCCAAACTTGATTTCCTGCCCTACCTGCGGACGCACGCAAGTAGATGTGGCCGGAACAGTGCGCGAATTGGAAAAGCGCATCTACTCCAACAAAGATTTGTTAGAAAAGGCCACCGGTCTTAAAATTGCGGTGATGGGTTGTATCGTCAACGGACCCGGTGAAGCGCGCGATGCAGATTTTGGCATTGCCGGCGGAAAAGGGGAAGGATTGTATTTTGAAAAAGGCGAAACGATGTTCAAACTCCCGCAAGACCGCTGGGTAGAATTTTTAATCAATAAAATAAATACTTGGAAAAAAGAAGAAGGAAAATAAAATGAAACTCTCTAACTATTATGTACCTACTTTAAAAGAAGCCCCCAAAGATGCAGACAACCTTTCTGCCAAACTGATGATCCGTGCAGGACTCATTCGCAAAATGGGCAGTGGACTGTATGAATGGTTGCCGTTAGGATTTAAAGTACTTAAAAAAGTAGAAAACATTGTGCGCGAAGAAATGGACCGCGCCGGTGCGTGTGAAGTATGGTTGCCGGTGGTGCAACCCAAAGAACTCTGGAGTGAAACAGGCCGTTGGGAACATTTCGGCAATCAGCTCTTAAAAATTGAAGACCGCAAAAAAGCCGAATTTTGTGTGGCCCCTACCGCCGAAGAAGTAATTACGGATTTAGCCAGAAAAGATATTTCCTCTTACAAACAACTTCCCGTTTGTTTGTATCAGTTCGGCACCAAATTTCGCGACGAAATTCGCCCTCGCTTTGGCGTGATGCGTGCACGCGAATTTTATATGAAAGATGCTTATTCTTTTGCTGCTACTGATGAGCAAGCCAATGAGTGGTACCAGAAAATGCATGATGCTTATCAGCGCGTTTTCACACGTTGCGGTTTTAAATTCAAAGCCGTAGAAGCCGATACCGGTGCCATTGGCGGTAATTTCTCTCATGAATTTATGGTATTGGCCGACAATGGCGAAGATGTTATTGCCGATTGTCCGTCCTGCGATTATGCCGCCAACACCGAAAAAGCGGAAATTAAAGTTCCTGAGTTTACTATAAATGAAGCAGAATTTAAAGAAATAGAAAAAAGAGATACCCCCAAAGCCTATACCGTAGAAGACGTAGCCAAGATGCTAAACGTCGGTACGGATAAATTAATCAAACTGTTGGTCTTTACCGCTGACGGCGAACCGGTGGTGGCTTTAGTGCGCGGTGATCATGAACTTAATGAACCCAAATTGCGCGCTCTTTTGAAATGCACCGAACTTGAAAAAGCCAGTGAAGAAGTTTATACCCAAGTGACGGGCTCTCCCGTAGGTTTTGCCGGTCCGCAAGGGCTGAAACAACGCAATCCAAAAGTAAAAATTTATGCTGACAATTATGTCAAAGGCGTAGTCAACGGTGTGGCCGGCGGCAACGAATTTGACGTACACGTTATCAATGTCAATCCGTCACGCGATATTGAAGTAGATGCTTATTGTGATCTTAAAATCGCTTCTGAGGGTGACTGCTGTGCCAAATGTGGTGCCAAGTTCAACTTTACACGCGGTATTGAAGTAGGCCACATCTTCAAATTGGGTACCAAATATTCCGAAGCCATGAAAGCGGAATTTTTAACGGAAAAACAAACCTCTGAGCCTTTTATCATGGGTTGCTACGGCATTGGCATTAGCCGCGTGGTGGCTGCCGCCATTGAGCAAAGCCACGATGAAAATGGCATTATTTGGCCTGAGCCGATTGCTCCGTTTAACGTCTCTTTAGTGGCCATTGATTATGACTCTAACCCCGATGTTAAAAAAGCCGCTGATGAATTAACGGCCAAGTTGGAAAACGCGGGACTTACCGTACTCATGGACGACAGAGACGAAAGACCCGGTGTGAAATTTAAAGATGCCGACCTCATGGGTCTGCCCCACCGCGTGGTCATCAGCAGCCGCACCGTCAAAGAAAGTCAGTTTGAGTACAAACACCGCGCAGACAAAGAGGCTGTGCGCAAGAACCTATCCGACATGGATACTTTTGTAGCCGAACTGAAAAAATAAGTTTTAAACAGACGCAAAAACCCCGCCAAATCGGCGGGGTTTTTGAATTTTAACTTCTTGAAAGAGTATCTTTTGATACAATAAAAATTCAACGCAGAGGATCGCTGAGTCCTTCCCTCATTGCATACCCCTTCTGCTAAGAGATAATCACTTATACCTACTTCTTCACATAAATTCTGCCTTTTCTTTTCAGATTTTTAACTTCTACTCTATAAGCCTTTTTCCTTCTCTAAAGATGCCCTCTTTTTTATATAATGTAAGTACTTATCAAAAAGGGGTTTAAGATGGCAAAACGATTTACGGAAAATGCGCAAAAAATTATTCTCATCGCGCAAGAAGAAGCCAAAAGGCTCAATCATGATTACGTCGGCACCGAACATATTATGCTGGGGTTAACAGCACTAGACGGCACTGTATCCAACAAAATATTATCTTCTTTAGGCATTACCTTTCGAAAGGTACGCTTAGAAATAGAAAAGATGGTCGGTATAGGAGATTCTGTAATGCTCTTGGGAGAAATCCCATTTACGCCGCGTGCGAAAAAAGTGCTGGAATTTGCGGTGGAAGAATCGCAAAGTCTAGGTACGGAGCACATCGGTAGCGAACATATTCTACTAGGTCTTGTACGTGAAGAAGAAGGCATGGCTAGTACCATTTTTCAAAATTTAAACGTCACGTTGGATTCCGTACGAGAAAGCACCCTTACTTTTTTAGAAGGGGCACAACCGTCTGATTTAAAAGAAGATTCCACCTCTGATTTCTCTCAAGAATCCGATGAAGAAGATGTTGAAGAAGAAATAGTGGTAGAACGCACTTCCAAAAAAGAAACCAAAAGCAAAACCCCTACGCTAGATGAATATACCCGAGATTTAACGGCACTGGCGGAAAAAGGCTCTTTGGACCCTGTTATCGGCAGAGAAGAAGAAATTGAACGTTTGGTCCAAATTTTGGCCCGCCGCACCAAAAATAATCCCGTCTTAATTGGTGAACCGGGCGTAGGTAAAACCGCCATTGTAGAAGGTCTTGCACAAAAAATGGCCACTGGTGATATTTCCGACGTTTTAAGCGGCAAACGATTGCTGGGCCTAGACTTGGCCTCTGTAGTGGCAGGCACCAAATATCGCGGTGAATTTGAGCAACGTCTTAAAAATATCATTGATGAAGCCGCCGCAGACCGCAATAGTATTATTTTTATAGATGAACTGCATACTCTTATCGGAGCAGGCGCAGCAGAAGGATCTATGGATGCCTCTAACATGCTCAAACCGGCTTTGGCACGTGGAGAAATACAATGCATCGGTGCCACAACCTTCGACGAATATCGTAAATATATTGAATCTGACACCGCTTTTGAACGTCGCTTTCAACCCGTCACGGTAGAGCCGCCCGATGTAGAGCAAACGGTCACCATTTTATCTGGCATACGCCCTAAATTTGAAGAGCACCACAAAGTATTTTTTACAGATGGTGCTGTTCGCGCTGCGGCCGCCATTGCAGACCGTTATATCACTGATCGCGCCATGCCGGACAAAGCCATCGATCTTTTTGACGAGGCCGGTGCGCGCGCTCGCTTGAAGAATTCTGCCATGCCCGATGATGTGCGCCAGCAACAACGCATATATCAAGCCGCTGTGGCCGAAAAAGACCAAGCAATTCGCAACCGTGAATTTGAAAAAGCCACCCAACTCAAAGCCAATGAAGAAGCCTTAAAAAAACAATTGGACGAACTGAAAACCAAGTGGCAGGAAGAACGCAATAATCGCCGTGTGGAAGTGACGGAAGAAGATATTGCTATCGTAGCCTCTAAATGGACCGGCATTCCCGTGACGCGCCTGACGCAAAGCGAAACCGACAAAATTTTGCACATGGAAGATCATTTGCATAAACGCATTATCGGTCAAGAAGAAGCCGTACGCGCCGTTTCTCAGGCCATTCGCCGCAACAGAACGGGGCTAGGAAACCCGCACCGTCCCATTGGGGGATTTTTATTCTTAGGCCCTACCGGTGTAGGAAAAACGGAACTTGCCAAAAGTTTAGCCACTTTCTTATTCGGTGACGAAGAAGCGATGGTGCGGTTGGACATGTCCGAATATATGGAAAAATTTGCCGTATCGCGCTTAATCGGGGCCCCTCCGGGCTATGTAGGCTATGAAGAAGGAGGCCAACTGACCGAAGCCGTACGCCGCCGCCCTTATAGCGTTGTCGTGCTGGACGAGTTAGAAAAGGCCCACCCCGATATCTATAATATTTTGTTGCAAGTATTAGATGAAGGTTCTTTAACCGATAATTTGGGGCATAAAGTAAGTTTTAAAAACTGTGTCATTATCATGACTTCAAACGTCGGTGCACGCCAAATCACCAACAAAGGCAACAGTTTGGGCTTTACCGCTTCTTCCACAGAGGAACAACAACATGCTGAAATGCGCCAACACGTCATGGACGAAGTGAAAAAGACCTTTAATCCTGAATTTATTAACCGTATTGACGAAATTGTGGTTTTCCACTCTTTGGGCAAACAACATATCGGCCAAATTTTAGATCTCTTGCTCAGCAATGTAGAGGCTAAACTGACCGAACGTCAATTAACCTTACAACTGACGCAAGAAGCCAAAGACTTCTTAATTGCAGAAGGCTATGATGAAAAATACGGCGCGCGTCCCCTGTTGCGCACGATACAACGCCTTTTGGAAGACCCGTTAGCAGAAAATATTTTGGTACAACAGTACCCTGCAGGCACTCAAATTATTGTAGACTTAGAAAAAGAAAACAATAAACTTGCTTTTGCACGCGCAGTAGAAACGACCGCCGTGTAATTATTTTTGATCTATCTTGGAGGATTTATGGACGCAAACAAACAAAAAGCATTAGACCTTGCTTTAGGCCAAATTGAAAAAGCCTTCGGCAAAGAAGCCATTTCCATTTTAGGAAACGCCAATGTTAAAAAAGTAGATGCCATTGCTACGGGAGCTTTGTCCTTAGACTTAGCCTTAGGAGTAGGTGGTATTCCTCGCGGACGCGTAATTGAAATTTACGGACCCGAAGCCGGCGGCAAAACCACCCTTTCTTTGCACGTAGCAGCCCAAGCACAAAAAAATGGAGGCGTGGTGGCTTTTATTGATGCCGAACATGCCTTAGATCCCGTATATGCTACTTCTATCGGTGTAAATGTAGATGAACTTTTAATTTCTCAGCCCGACAGTGGCGAACAAGCCTTAGAAATCGCGGAAAAATTGGTCCGTTCCGGCGCTATCGATTTGATCATTATAGACTCCGTAGCCGCCCTTGTACCGCGCGCGGAAATCGAGGGAGAAATGGGAGACTCTCACGTCGGTCTACAAGCCAGACTCATGAGCCAAGCCCTGCGCAAACTCACCAGCATTTTAAATAAAACCAAAACGAGTATTATTTTCATCAACCAACTTCGCCAAAAAATCGGTGTCATGTTCGGCAACCCCGAAACCACACCGGGTGGTTTGGCTTTAAAATTTTACTCCTCTGTACGCATTGACGTGCGCCGCATCGAAAACTTGAAGAAAGGGGATGAAATCATCGGCACTCGCGTGCGCGCCAAAGTGACCAAAAACAAAGTGGCGCCTCCGTATCGCCAAGCCGAATTTACCATGTTGCACGGAGAAGGCATTTCTCGTGAGGCCTGTCTGCTCGATAAAGGGGTGGAAGCCGGCATTTTAGACAAGAGCGGCAGTTGGTTTATCTATGGTGATGAAAAACTAGGTCAAGGTGCGGAAAATGCCCGTCAGTATTTAAAAGACAATCCGCAATTGGCCGCCGAAATAGAAGACAAATTATACGTCAAATATTTAGGCCACCATTACGACGGTTCCAAAGCTCCTAATGCCGCCGAAGCAGAAACGGCTCCTGCCAAAAAAGGCAAGAAATAAGTTTTAAACTCACAAAATACCCCACAAACAGTGGGGTATTTTGATTTTAAAGGTCAAATTTTATATAATAAATAAGAAGTTTTTTCGTACCGATTTTTTGCTGGTTATACAGAAGGTGGTGAAAAAGTAAATGGTTTTTGTGAAAGTCAGAGATGCCGAACACTTGGAAGAGGCTCTCAAACGCTTCAAACGCGAATGCGAAAAAAACGGCATTCTCAAGGAAATCAAACGCCGCGAGACTTATATGCCCCCCAGCGTGAAGCGCAAAATTAAATCTCAAGAAGCGCAACGTCGCGCTCGCCGCACCAAACGTCGGCGCTATTAATTCAAGTAGTTTTCAGGCAATAGTCCAAGGGCAACCGAGGGCTATTGCCTTCTTTAGCATGTGCGCGCGCGAGCGCATACGCGCGTACGATACTTCGACGGTAAACTATGTTTATTGATCAAAACGTTGCTGAAAAAATAAAACAACGCATCGACATTGTGGATTTTGTCCGCCAATATGTGCCACATCTTAAAAAAGCGGGCAAAACGTGGAAGGCTTGTTGTCCTTTTCATAAAGAAAAAACCCCTTCTTTTACCGTCAGCAGCGAAAAAGGCTTGTTTTACTGTTTTGGCTGTCAATCCGGCGGAGATATTTTTGAATTTTTGATGAAAATCGAAAATCTCTCTTTTCATGAAGCGTTGCAAAAATTAGCCGATATTGCCGGAGTGGAGTACAAGCCTACGCATGGATTTTCAGCAGATGAACAAAAGCGTATTGATGCACGCAAAACATTGGATTTTGCCAAAAACTTTTTTCATAAAAATTTAATGTCCGTCGGTGGGGAGTTCGCCCGCAATTATGTAAAAGGGCGCAATCTGACCAAAGAAACCGCGCTTAAGTTTGAGTTGGGTTTTGCCAAAAATGATGCTACGGCTTTGTGCCGAGAAGCGCAAAGTGCAGGATATACCCCCCAACAACTCAAAGAGGTTGGGCTGGGGGTTATTACCGCTTATGGTCCGCGTGATTATTTTCGCGGTCGTTTAATTTTCCCCATCATCAACCAACGTGGGGAAACCGTTGGTTTTGGCGGGCGTATTTTGGCAGAGGGAGAACCGAAATATTTAAACTCCCCCGAAACGTTGCTCTTTAACAAAAGCCAAGTGCTTTACGGTATCAATTTTGCAGGACCCGCCATCAGAAAAGCAGGCAGGGCCCTACTCTTAGAAGGATATATGGACGTGATTGCCTGTCATCAGGCCGGCTTTGAAAATACGGTGGCTCCTTTAGGCACCAGTTTAACGGAAGATCATGCCCGTCTGCTTAAACGTTATACTGATAATGTGGTCGTGCTTTTTGATCCCGATGCAGCCGGTATTAAAGCAGCATTACGTGGGGCTTTAATTTTAATTGAGCAAGGGGTATTTGTAAAGGTAGCGTCTTTGTCTGAGGGGTTAGACCCAGACGAATATATCACCAAATACGGAAAAGAAAACTTTAACTGCGTATTGGACCAAGCACAGGATTTAATAGAGTTTCACACCCAATTACAGTTGAATTTATATCCGCAACCTTTGCAAGCACAAGCCAAAACGGCTATTGTCAATGAACTTGTGGAAACCCTTTTAAAACAACCGGACCCGATTGTGCGCAGAGAATGGGTAAAATATGTAGCCGAAAGAGTGGGAGTAGAGGAGGCTTTGGTATTAGAACGATTGCGCAGTAAAGAATATGCATCCACGCGCTTTCAACATCGTCTCCAAAAGCAAAAACCGGTGCAACAACACTTTACGGAAAAACAAACACATAATGCTGCAGAAGAAAATTTAACAGGATGGTTGTTGCGCTATCCGCAATACGCAGCGGAAAGCAACCATTTAGCAGATTTGTTTGATAGTCAAGCATTGGCGGCTCTTTTAAAAGTTATCTGCCAAGCAGCGGCAGAAAATTCATCTTCGGAAGGATTTATAGATCGTGTGTGTCGGCTGGCTCCCCAAACGGCCAACTTAGCCACCAGGCTCATGATGACGGAACTGCCCAAAGATTTTGAACCGCAGCGTGATATTTCCGCGTGCCGCAAGGCCGTAGAAAGAGAAGCCCTGCAACGGCAACTTAATGCCGTTAGACAACAAATCAAAACTGCCGGTGCCGGACAGGTACCTGCGCAGTTGCTCAAAAAAATGACTGAGCTACAAAACAGATTAAAAAAATTAACGGATAGAGGTACATAACAAATGGCAAATACCGGAAATAAAGCATTAAAAGAATTGGTAGAAATCGGCCAAGAAAGCGGCATGATTTCTTTAGACGAAATTAACCGTTCTTTAAGTTCCAACCTGATGAGTGCCGAAGAAATTGACGGCTTGATGGGTACTTTGGAAGACAAAGGTATCCAAGTAGTAGATGAAAAGAAGTCTAAATCCAGCTCCGCCGAAAAAGAAATATTGACTGAAGATTGGTCCTCCAGTCCGGACATTTCCAACTCTATCCGCATGTATTTGTCTGAAATGGGCCGTGTACCTCTTTTAACCCGCGACGAAGAAATCACTTTAGCTCGCAATATCCGCGAACGCGAAAAAGAACTGCGCAAACTTGTGTTAGAGTCCCCCATCACCATGCGCGAAATTTGCAATTGGGAAGAACTCGTAGACCAAGAGGAAATGACCACCAAAGAATTGATGCCGCGCGGTAAACGCACTACGCGTGAGCTCAATAATATGCGTAAAAAACTCAAAGAAGCGGCTCAGTTTATCGGCAAACGCGAACAAGAAATCACAAAGCTGATGAAGGAATTGCGCGATGAAAACATCTCCGATAAAAAACGCAATCGCAATATTGAACTTTTGGAAGAAAAACAAAAAGAAGTGGTAGCGCGCATTATTAAACTTAACTTAAACCAAAATAAAATTAAACGTTTAACCAATAAAATTAAAAATTTGGCCGACCGCTTGACCGAAACTTCCGGTGATATCAACCGCTTTAATGAATATTTCGGCACATATGAAAACGTCAAAAAACTGGTCAATTCTTATAAAAACAAAAAGATTTCCGAAAAAGAATTTAAAAAGAAAACCAAATTCTCTATTGAAGAATTGGAAAGAGCCTTGACGAATATTGAGGGAGTTCGCGCCCGTCATGAACGCATGGTGGAGGCCTTGCCGATGACGGAAAGAGAATTTTTGTCCTTCAATGACCGCATCGTTTTCTTTGAAAACATGATTTTGCAAGACAAACTCAAACTCATCAAAGCCAACTTGCGTTTGGTGGTCTCTATTGCCAAAAAGCACGTCAATTCTAATTTAGAACTTTCTGACCTGATTCAAGAAGGTGGATTGGGGTTGATGAAAGCGGTAGAGAAATTTGAATATAAACGCGGTTTTAAATTTTCTACCTATGCCACTTGGTGGATTCGCCAAAGCATCAACCGCGCTATCGCAGATCAGGCTAATACTATCCGCATTCCGGTACACATGAAAGAATTAGTTTCCAAACTGACCAAAGTGACCAACAAATTCCGCCAAGAACACGGCAAGGAACCTTCTTTGGAAGATTATGCAAAAACATTGCGTTTACCTGTGGAAAAAGTAAAAAGTGTACTCAAAATCATGCAGGATCCGATTTCTCTCTCCACCCCTATCGGTGAAGACGAAGACTCCAACCTGGAAGATTTTATTGAAGATAAGAGCGGACCGACGCCTACTACGTCTGCGGCTGATTTCTTGCGCAAGCAAGAAGTGGCCGACGTATTGGCCACTCTGTCTGAGCGTGAAGCCAAAATTATCCGCTTGCGCTTTGGGATTGATTCGGGCTATCCGCGCACCTTGGAAGAAGTGGGCAAAATGTTTAATGTGACGCGCGAACGCGTGCGCCAAATTGAAGCCAAAGCCATTCGCAAACTGCGCCACCCCAGCCGCACCAAGATGTTAAAAGATTATCAAGAGTAGAAACAAATCCCCCCGCCAAAAGCGGGGGGATTTATTTTAAAAATTATTTTACTTTCTGATACCATTTAAGTAAATTGCTGCGTAATTGTTGTTTTGCACGTTCTGTGTTTTCTGCTTGAAACAGCATTTCTACTTTATCCAATCTTTCCGCAGAAACATTCTTTGGCTTGGCGGGCGGAGTGATGCTTGCCTCTGACCAAAACTCATCTTTTAAATTTCTTTTTCCATCAAACTTCATCTCTACATAACGGTCCCTTTCGAAAAAATTTTCCCCTTCCTCATAAGATAAAGCACCGCCTTTTCGGGGGTAATAAACCGCAGAAAAAGTTTTAAACTCGCCATCTCCTCCAAAATAGGCTTCATATTTTTTTCCATAAATATAACTATATCTCGTTTTTTTCCGAACCTGATTCCATCCTTCTACCAGCAGAGCCTTTGCTTGATTAGCCACTAAGCGAATTTTTTTATCATAACCATAACTATAATAAACATCTTCCCCTGTAGCCAAATGGGCCCGTACGGGACGCTGGAAAGAATCTGTTTCGAGTACCGTTTCTGCTATGTCAGAAAAAGGATTCATCGTTTTTTGTGTTTCCGGCCGAAAAGAAACATATTTTTGCAAGCCATTGTTATCCTGGAACATCAAAGTCCATGTTAAATCTTCTTGATTAAAATCAATATGATACGAAGCGTTGGTTAAGGTTTTTCCATGACTATAGTAATCTTTAGATTTTCTGCACAAACTTCGCCAACCGGTCTCACCACCGCGGCTAGTACCGCGCGCAATATCTATTAAATTAATAATTCCGTCAGCATCGTCACAGGTGAGTTTTGTGGATTGGCGCATAATACTTCTGCGGGGAGAAGTAGAATGATACACAGAATGCGTCGTGGCATCTTTGCCCAAATCATATTGATCGCTTAGGCCCAAAGAATGACCAATTTCATGCAGGGCAATGGTTTCTTTAGAATAATTTAATCCCTTCGAAATTTTCAACCGAAAGTCATTTCTTGCTATATAAATTATGGGAATATCCGGATTATACTCGCTGTGAGCATGATAGCAACCAAAAGCTCCTTCACCGCAGGTTTGAATTACAAAGTCTTGATCCACAACCGCAATATAAATATCCGGATTATCTATAGAAAAACGAACACTCACTTCTTTATTCAACAATGGTAAAATATCGGCAAATTCTTCCTCTCGTTCCTGTTCTTTAATTTTCTGTGCTGGATAGGCAAACCATTGGTAATAAGAATCCCAAATCATTTTTTCCATCTTTTCCCGTTTATCCACATCTCTAACATCCAGGATCAAGTCTACCACTATTTGTTCTTCTTTTAATACTTTGTGTATCAAATACTTTTCCCCGTTGACACCACTGTCTGTTTGAGAAGGATAATCCCGCAAGGCACCCCACTCTCCTGCAAAAAGAGCATTCATACCACAGAAAATCAAAAGAAAAACTAGCCATTTCTTCATTTAAAAAATCTATTTTTTAGATTTAATTTTTTATTTTTCATCTTTTTTAAATGTTTCTCGCAGAAAATCTTCCACCAAAGGTTTAGCCCCTAGTCCTGCCGCAATTGCAAAAGCCAAACCAAAAGAAGCCAATATCACTACGGCTACATTATTGACAATTTGGCTGGCAATACCCAAATTTTCCACTGCCACAAGTCCGAAGAAAAACACTACAAAACCATAAACGGCCCGTGCCATGACCACACCGCCTTTCAAACCGTTGACTTTAGCCGAATTTTCCATAATATTAGAGAGCAGTTTACCCAACAACAAACCGGCAAATAAAATTAATACCGATACAAAAAGAGTAGGAATAAACTCTAAGAAACGAGTAAACAAATCGCGGATAATTGTCAGGTGCAAAACATCGGCCCCCAGCACCACCGCATAAAAAATAACCGCCCACGCCAACACAAAAGAAATAATATAGGTAGGAGATTTTCCCAACCCGAAACGCATACACAATTCATTCACGCCAAGTTTAGCGGTTTTATCGTCAAAAGAGATTTTATTAAGTAATTTCTTAACGTAAGAACCCACAAAACGAGACAAATAAAGCCCTACTACCAAAATCAGTATCGCCGCCAATAAAGAGCCTAATACACGCCCGGTTTGTTCTGCCAAAGAAATCAAATGTTCACTCACGTTTACGGAAATGGTTTCAAAATTCATAGTGCCTCCTTTTTTGTATTTTATCAAATATTTGTAAAATAAACGTATGGGCACCATTCAATACCTCAAAGGAATCGGACCGGCTAAAGCCAAATTATTTGAACGCTTGGAAATTTTTTCCGTTGCGGATTTATTGCATTATTATCCACGCACCTATCAAGACCGTCGAGAAAATGCCCCCAATGCCGGTTTAAATCCTGTTTCATTGCTGGTATTTAAAGGGCGCGTATTGCGTGTGCAAAATATTCCGGCTCGTTCGGTTTTAATTTTTAAAGCATTTCTGGCAGATGAAAAAAACCGTCAAATAGAATGTACTTGGTTTAAAAAACGATCTTTTGGTTCCTTCCGCTTTGATCCTTTTGCTGCTTTAAAAAAAGATTTCAAAATCAATGCGGAGATTTGGGTAATCGGAAGAAAAGAAAACAGAAACAACTTTTTTGACAATAAAATAACGGTAGAAGAATATTACCCCGTTTCCGATCCGGCCGGCGCGTGGCATGCGGGCAGAATCACCCCTATTTACAGTCTGACAGAAGGCCTGACCAACAAACAGTTCCGTCAATTTATGCAAGAAGCCTTGCAAGAAAGTGAGGCCAAAAACGAGCCGGACATTTTACCCCCCTCTTTAACGCAAAAGCGCAAATTTTTGGCCAGCAACCAAGCCTTGCGCGCGGTTCATTTCCCAAACAGTCTAGCCGAGTTGGAAAATGCCCGCTCCCGTTTGGCATATGAAGAATTTTTACTCTTGGCTACCGCTTGGGGTATCAAACGCACCCAACATAAAATAGCCACCAAAAATTATATTTACCAAATCCAAAAACATTTACTCACCCCTTTTCGTCAAAATTTGGGTTTTGATTTTACCAATAGCCAAAAAAAAGTGATTAATGAAATCTTTGCCGATTTGCAATCTCCGTTGCCGATGAATCGGTTATTACAAGGAGATGTCGGCTCAGGCAAAACGATAGTAGCTCTTTCGGCGATGTTGCTGGCGGTGGAAAACGGGTTTCAAAGCGCGCTGATGGCCCCTACAGAAATATTGGCAGAGCAACATTTTTTAACCTTTCAAAAAATCCTTCATAAACTCAAAGTACCTGTGGCTATATTAACCTCAAGTACCAAAACAGCCGAACGCAAGAAAATATTAGCCGGACTTTCTGATGGCTCCATCTCCATCGTAGTGGGCACTCATGCGCTGATACAAGATGATGTAAAATTTAAAAATTTAACTTTAGCGGTCATAGACGAACAACATCGCTTTGGAGTAAAGCAACGCGGAAAGCTGAAAGAAAAAACCGCCCGCTTAGACCTTTTAACCATGACCGCCACCCCTATTCCGCGCACATTAGCCTTGGCCTTTTACGGAGATTTGGCCGTTTCCACGCTGACAGAACTGCCACCCGGACGCCAACCCATACAAACGCGCCAAGCCGACGAATTTCAGGCCAATCATATCGTAGAAAATGAAATTAAAAAAGGAAGACAGGCCTATATTGTTTATCCCTTAATTGAAGAAAGCGAAAGCATTTCCGCCAAAGCGGTCACGGAAGAATTTGAAAAATTACAAAAAACTTTTCCGCAGTTTAAATTAGCCATGCTACATGGACAAATGAGCCGCAGTGAAAAAGAAAGTGTCATGCAAGACTTTGCCGCCCATAAAACGGATATTTTAGTAGCTACTCCCGTCATTGAAGTAGGCATAGATGTGCCTAATGCCACCGTCATGGTTATTCAAAACGCAGAGCGTTTCGGCTTGGCAAGTTTGCACCAATTACGCGGCAGGGTAGGCAGAGGCAAGCACGAAAGTCATTGCGTTTTGGTGCCTCAGCACAAGTCAAGCCTAGCACGTGAAAGATTGGGCATTATCTGTGATACTTGCGACGGATTTAAAATAGGTGAACGAGATATGCAACTGCGCGGACCGGGTGAAATTTTGGGCACGCGCCAAAGCGGAGAATTGGAGTTTAAAGCAGGGGACCTTTTAAAAGATCACAATATTTTACAATGGGCTATAGAGGACCGAGATGAACTTTTAAAAGAAGACCCTCTGCTTCAAAAACAGGAACATGCCCCTTTTAAACAAAGGCTCATAGAATTGTATCAAAAAAATTGGCACTTAATAGATTTAAGTTAAAAAATAAAAAAGCCTCCCAAAAGGAGGCTTTTTATAGTAAGATTTATTTATCTTCCAATCTGGGAAACAGCGGAGCATATTTCTCGATCTTCCCTGCCGCCAAACGGCGTTGCATTTCTTGGGCCACCGTCGGCATAAAGGGCTCAATCCACTTAGAAATAAAACGAAGTCCGCACACTAATTCCAACAAAACTGCCGAAGCGGCCTCTTTATCGGTTTTAGCCAACTCCCACGGTTTCTTTTCATCTACCAATTTGTTGAGTTCACCGGCAAATCCGTAAATGCTTTCCAATACTTTATCAAAAGCCAGCTCATTATATTGAGCATCAATATTGGCGGCCACTTGCAATGCTCTTTTTTCGGTAGCGCAATCAGCGGCAGCCGTTTCGGGCAAATCACCTACGTTTTTGGCAGCCATATTCAACGTGCGGGAAAGCAAATTGCCGATATTATTGGCCAAATCGGAATTATAGCGATTTTTAAAACTCTGCATAGAGAAATCACCGTCTTGACCGAAGGGCACTTCGCGGAATAAAAAGGCACGCACCGGATCAACACCGTACTTTTCAGCTAGTTCTACCGGGTTTACCACATTGCCCAAAGATTTGGACATTTTTTCCCCTTCTACCGTCCACCAACCGTGCGCAAACACTTTGCTGGGTAGCGGAAGGCCCAATGCCATCAACATAGCAGGCCAAATCACACTGTGAAAACGGAAAATTTCTTTACCGACCATATGCAAATTAGCCGGCCAAAAATCTTCAAATTTTTCTGCACCTACTTTCTTTAAATGTTCTTCATGTTCGGACTTGTCTTCACAAAGCAACGTTCCTGCTCCGGTAGCGGAGACATAGTTAATCAAAGCATCAAACCATACATATACAGTATGTGCCGGGTCAGACACCACCGGTACCCCCCATTTTACTTTGGTGCGGGTGACGGATAAATCTCTTAAACCGCCTTTCACGAAATTAATGATTTCATTAGCGCGGTATTTAGGACTTAAAAAGTCCGGATTATCGGCATAGAATTTAAGTAAAGCATCTTGATATTTGGAAAGTTTAAAGAAATAAGTTTCTTCGTGCACTTCGGTCAACGGACGTTTATGGACAGGGCAAATACCGCCTTCCAACATTTCACTTTCATCGTAATATTGCTCGCAAGACAAACAATATTTACCTGAGTAAGAACCTTTATAAATATCCCCTTGTTTTAAGAGTTTCTCAAAAATAGCCTGCACCACATGTTCATGCTTGGCATCAGTTGTGCGGATAAAATCGTCATAAGAAATATTTAAAACCTTCCACATCGCTTGGTACTGAGCCGATACATTATCTGTCCATTCCTTTGGGGAAACCCCTTGTGCGGCGGCCGATTTTTCAATATTGGCACCATGTTCATCTGTACCTGTTAAGAAGTGCACATCCACCCCTTGTTGACGTTTATAACGAGCCAAAATATCCAAAGCAATCGTCGTATAAGCATGACCGATATGCGGTACGGAATTTACGTAATAGATGGGGGTTGTCACAAAAAATTTCTTACTCATTTTATTCTCCGTCAGCCAAAAAGATCTATTGGGCATTTATCCAAACTCATCAAGGCTGTTTCCACCGTCAACGCAGGGGATACATTGCGCAAAACGGCTATTTTGTAATTTTCTAACTTCTTTAAAATCTGTTGTAATATTTGGCGCTGGGAATAGTTTTCCTCTTTTACCCACGCCTGATGTACGGCCAGAATCAGCACATCAAGCACTGCTTGTGCCTGTTGACGCGCAGCCACCATCGTACGCGGCAATGCAGCCGCTACTGAAGCCGGCCAAGCGGGGCCCTGTGAGGCCGATTGCAAAAGTTCCAATGCTTGTGCAGCATAACGGGCCCGCGTAATGGAGCCTTGCCCGTATTGAGCCGCCAACGCGGCATTTTCCGTTTCTGGCGACACTTGCTCCAAAAGTTGTGCCACCGTTTTTTGCTGCAACGGTGCAAACTGCAAAGGCTGGCAACGTGATAAAATGGTTTTAAGCATGGAGGCCTTTTTATCTGTTAGCAAAATCCATACTGTTTTTTGAGGCGGTTCTTCTATAAATTTAAGCAAGGCATTGGCCGCTTCAGCCTGCATACTCTGGGCCTCATCCACGATAAATACTTTCCAACCGCCTATGGCACTTTTCTGTTGGCTTTTGGCCGTAATATCACGAATAGTGTCCACTTTTATGCGTTGTTGTTTGGCTAGTTCCTTTTCTAATTCTTCTTCGTAATTTTTATCGTTGGGGTCTTTTTTAAGTTCCAGCCTGGCTTGATATAAAAAATCTGCCAGCACCACATCGGCATATCTGCCGGCTGCTATAGCGCGGCAATGCTCACACACACCACAAGAGTCCCCCTCCTGCCGAGCAATAAAATCTTGGCAATTAAGTGCTTTGGCAAACTCCAAAGCGGCTTTTTTCTTTCCTACGCCGGACGGACCACAGAAAAGCATGGCTTGGGGCACATGCCCCATCACACTTTTTTTGAGGTACTGCGTAGCGGCCGCTTGGTCTAAGATTTCATTGAAGGACATAAATCTGTAATATGGTGTTCTTTTAACAGAGAAATCACTTTTTCCCGAATGACATCTACATCGCCGTCAGCATCAATCAAGTGAGCATTTTCGGTACGGCCCAACATGTTTTTATATCCGCGTCTCATGTTTTCTCTAAATTCGCGGTCTTCTCTTTCCAAACGGTCGGAGAATAAATATTCTCCGCGAGAAGAAAAATATTTATCAGACATCAAAAATACCAGTGTTAAATCCGGCTTAATTCCTGTAGTAGCAATGTCATTAAGCGTTTCAATCATTTTCAAATCCAGCCCACGCGCATACCCTTGATAAGCACAGGTGGACATAGTATAACGCTCGCAAATAACAATTTTCCCCTCTTGCAAAGCAGGGATAATTTTTTCCTGCGTATGTTGGGCGCGGCTGGCCTCATAAAGCATCAACTCCGCCACAGGACGAATATCCAAATCCGGCTCCAGCACAATTTGGCGAATTTTTTCAGCCGCCGGCGTACCGCCCGGTTCGCGCGTAAGTACCACATCAAAACCTTGCTCTAACAAATAGTTGTAAAGCAGTTTGGCTTGGGTCGATTTACCGCAACGGTCCGGCCCTTCTAAAACAATAAATTTTCCTTTCATAATTAAGAAATCCCTTCTTCAGATGTGACGATTTGCAATTCTTCTGCGGCAGGACGCGTCCAACGGCTGGCGCGGATATCGGCCAACATAGGTTCCATTTTTTCTTGTGCAGAAACTATCAAATCCACCATTTCGCGGTAGGCTCCGTCTCCGCCGCATCTGGAAGTAATAAAATGAGCCGCTTCTTTGACTACCGCAACGGCATTGGGCACAGTGACGGCAAGGCCCACTTTTTCCAATAGCGGCAAATCGGTTAAATCATCTCCCATATAGGCCACTTCTTCAGCGGTAATTTTTTCCCTTTTCAGCACATCTTCCAGCGGACCCAACTTTGTTAAAAATCCTTGATAAAAGTAGTTCATGCCCAAATTACGCGCACGAGTGATGGTGGTTTCATGACGACGGCCGGTGATGACTCCGCTTTTGATACCACTGCTGCGCAACATCATAACGGCAATGCCGTCTTGGGCATTAAAAGATTTGATTTCTTCCACGCGACCTTCGGGCGTAAGAAAAAAATGCAGTTTTCCATCCGTCCAAATGCCGTCTATATCAGTTAGGACTACTTTGATTTTGCGCGCACGCGCCAAGAGATCTTCATTCATACTTTTATTATAGCAAAAAGCCCCGCTATCAAGCGGGGCGAAAATAAAGCCAAAAAACTTTAAAAATCAGCATCTACATATTCCCAGCCCAAACTTTCCAACTGTTTACAAATCTTGCGCCCGTATGTATCCTGTCCTGTATAACATTGACGGATTAGATTATCGGGAGTTCCTGCAACATAAAATTTATAATAAGGGCTGTCTGATAATCTGCTCACCTCAATATACATCTTTCCGTTGTCATGAATATAGGGATGGTAATAAGAAAAATATTTAGATAAATACTCACCAAAGAAACCTTGGCAGTTGCCTCCCCCGCCGTTCTCTCTTTCTAATTTTATCCCCAAATCAACTGTCGTAAAATTGGAAAAACAAGCATCGGACGTAGAAGACATTAAATACAGTTTCATTTGGTCTTCAATTACTTTTATATTTGCCAACACTTCCGTTGCGCGGGCTTTTTCCACCGCTAAAGTATATTTCGGCAAGGCTACTGCCGACAAAATACCGATAATAAGCACCACCACCAACAGTTCTATCAAAGTAAAACCTTTTTTCATTTTTCTCTCCTTTTAAACCCATTTAAAGTTCACCAACCAGTCTTTTAAATTTGATTATTCGGCATATTTCCAAGATTGTACCAAAAAAACGTGTTAAAAATTAAAGTACTTTTTAGCAAAGAAAGGCCAAAAAATCTATAATATTTATAATATTATGTTAACTATTTAGGTTTTTTATGGACGCATTGCTGGAAGATTTTAAAAATCATTTAACTTTTGAACGTCAACTCAGCCCCAATACTCTTGCGGCATACGTGGCTGATGTGGCACATTATTTTGAATATTGCACCGCCAACGAACTCTCTCCCGAAAAAGTACCCCCTCAGTTTTTGGACAGTTATACCTATCAATTAAAGCAAAATGAAAAACTATCCATTAACAGTGTTTTTCGCAAACAAGAAGCGGTGAAGTGTTTTTATAAGTTCTTACTGATAGAAGGGAAAATACAGGAAGATCCAACCCGTTTTTTAAAATCCCCCAAATTGCCTCAATCCTTGCCGGAGCAACTTTCGCGTCAAGAAATGGAACGGTTGCTCTCTTATCCGGCAGAAAAATTTGATGAAATCCGCACCTTAACTATTGTAGAACTTTTGTACGCAGCCGGCCTTCGCGTGAGCGAACTGATTAACCTGAACTTAGAAAATGTAAATACGCAAGAAGGCTGGGTGTTGGCTTTTGGTAAAGGAGGCAAGCAACGCTTTGTACCGTTGCACCCTGCATGTTGCCAACGGCTTAAGTATTATTTATCAGTCCGAGAGGCTCATTTTGCCAGCAAAATAGTGGGGTCTGAACTTTTTTTAAACAATAGAGGCACTAAAATCAGTCGCGTCAGCGTATGGAAAGATTTGGCTGCTTTGGGCCGCAAGGCCGGTATTTCTCAACCATTACACCCACACCTTTTCCGTCACACTTTTGCCAGTCATCTTTTACAAGGCGGTGCAGATTTGCGCAGTTTACAGGAAATGCTGGGGCATGCCAATTTAACCACCACCCAAATTTATACCCATTTGGACGTGGGCGATTTAAAAGACAAACACAAAAAATATCATCCGCGCGGATAAGATTTTTCTTCGCAATTTTATAGGATTTGGTAGAATAAAGATTATGACTATTGAAAACTTCCAAGAAATTGATAAAAAACAACAAGCACGCTGGGAAAAGGAAAACCTTTTCTCTACCCCCAGACTGCCGAAAGGTAAAAAATTCTATTGTCTGGATATGTTCCCGTATCCGTCAGGTGTGGGCTTACACGTAGGACACCCCGAAGGCTACACCGCCTCTGACATTTTAACACGTTATAAATTGATGAACGGATTTGATGTACTGCACCCGATGGGTTGGGATGCTTTTGGCTTGCCGGCAGAAAATTATGCCATTGCCACCGGTATCCATCCGGCAGAAACTACCCAAAAAAATGTAGACAATTTCCGCCGTCAAATTAAATCTCTGGGTTTAGCTTATGATTGGAAGCGCGAAACCAACACTACCGATCCCGAATATTACAAATGGACACAATGGATTTTCTTACAATTATTCAAAAAAGGCCTTGCTTACGAGTCCACTGTACCTATAAATTGGTGTCCCTCTTGCAAAACGGGCTTAGCTAATGAAGAAGTATTTAACGGTAAATGTGAACGTTGCGGAAGTCAAATCGAACGTAAAAACTTACGCCAGTGGATTTTAAAAATTACCGCCTATGCCGAAAGACTCTTGGAAGATTTAGAAGGTTTAGATTGGCCGGAAAGCACATTGGCCATGCAGAAAAACTGGATTGGCAAAAGCAAAGGGGCGGAAGTTGTTTTCCAAATTGACGGCACTAAAGATAAATTGACCGTTTTTACCACCCGTCCAGACACTTTGTTCGGCGCTACCTATATGGTAGTTTCTCCCGAACATCCGATTTTGACTCGCATCGTTTCCGACGAACAAAAAGAGGCCGTAGCCGCCTATCAGGCTGCTGCTGCTAATAAAAGTGACTTGGAACGTGTCGACCTCAATAAAGACAAAACCGGTGTATTTACCGGTGCTTATGCCATTAATCCGGTCAACGGAAACAAAATCCCTGTTTGGACGTCTGATTATGTGCTTATGGGTTATGGCACAGGGGCCATTATGGCCGTACCTGCTCATGATGAGCGAGACTATGCCTTTGCCAAAAAATTCGGCTTAGATATTATTGAAGTCATTCAGTCTGAAAAAGGAGTGAAAGAAGAAGCCTTCACCGGAGACGGAGAATTGATTAACTCCGGCTTTTTAAATGGTTTGCGCGTACGCGAAAGCAAAGCCAAAATGATTGAATGGTTAAAGGAAAAAGGGGTTGGACAAGGAAAGACTACTTATAAACTCAGAGATTGGGTGTTTGCCCGCCAACGTTATTGGGGTGAACCGATTCCTTTGGTCCACTGTGAAAAATGCGGAGTAGTGGCTTTGCCCGAGAGAGAGCTGCCCTTGCGCTTGCCCGAGATGAAAAATTTTGAGCCTTCCGGCACCGGAGAATCTCCGTTAGCCAATGCCACAGAATGGCTACACACCACTTGTCCACAATGCGCAGGCCCTGCCTTGCGTGAGACCAACACCATGCCCCAATGGGCCGGCTCTTGCTGGTATTATTTGCGCTATATGGACCCTCATAATGACCAAGCCTTAGTAGATCCTGAAATTGAAAAAGCCTACGGACCGGTGGATTGCTATATCGGCGGTGCCGAACATGCCGTATTGCATCTGTTATATGCTCGTTTCTGGCACAAGGTACTCTACGATTTGGGTGTAGTACATACCAAAGAACCTTTCCAGAAATTACGCCATCAGGGCATGATTTTGGCCTTTTCTTACCGCGACAAAATGGGGAATTATCACGGCTATGAGGAAATTGATTTCAAAGATGGAAAAGCCTTCTTAAAAACCTCTGGGGAGGAACTATCCCCCATGGTGGAAAAGATGTCCAAATCCAAAAAGAATGTTATCAATCCTGATGATATTCTTTCTCAATACGGGGCCGATGCTTTCCGTATGTATGAAATGTTTATGGGCCCCTTTGAAGCCAGCAAACCTTGGGACATGAAAGGGATTGAAGGCATTGCCCGTTTCTTACGCCGTATTGTGGCTTGGAACGACTCTGTCAAATTAACTACTGCCAGCAACCCTAAAGAAATTGAAATTTTGAAAAATAAGACCGTCGCCAAGATAACAGAAGATATTGAAAATTTCCATTTCAATACGGCTATTTCTGCTTTGATGGTGTTGTTTAATGAAATCAGCAAATTGCAATCTGTCAGTCAAGATACGTTTGAAACGTTCTTAAAACTACTGCATCCGTTTGCTCCACACATCACCGAAGAAATTTGGCAAACCAGCGGACATGCAGACTTCTTGGTCAAGCAAACTTGGCCGAAAGCCGATGCGGATATCATTGCTCAAGAAATGGTAGAAGTGGGTGTGCAGGTAAACGGAAAAGTAAGAGATCGCATTAAAGTCGTGGCCACTGCTTCTAAAGAAGAAATGGAAAAAGCCGCCCTGTCCTCCGAAAAAGTACAAAAATACTTGGAAGGTTGTGAAATCAAAAAAATCATCGTGGTACCGGCGCGTATTATCAGCATTATTGCAGCGCCCAAAAAATAGGAGAATTTGATGAAAAAACTAATATTATCTGTTTTATGTGCTTTGTGCGTCGTGGGTTGTGCCAGCGAGGGGGCCTATTATAAACCTCAAGCCCAAATTATGCCGCAGCATATACGCAAAATCGCTATCCGCCCTATTTTAAATAAAACAGAAATTTTTGCTATGGAAGACAAATTATATATTCGTTTATATGATGAGTTTTTAAAAAATGGCAGTTATCAAGTAGTCAATGAAAACAATGGTGCCGAAGGGGTTATCGTATCCACCATCACGCGCTATTTAAACGTACCTATTCAATACGATAGCCAGCTCATTCCTACCGTCTACAAAATGGACGTATGGCTTGATGTAGTGCTGATGGACAAATCCACCAACACTCCTGTCTGGAGAGAGCCGGCTTTCTTAGGCACGCAGACTTATTCCGCCTCTACCTTGCCGGGTGGCCTGACCGAACAACAAGCCCGCGAACGTATTTGGGAAAAACTTTCCAAAGATATTGTCAAACGTACGGTAGACGGTTTTGGTTCTGTTATGAGCGAAAGCAAAAAGAAAGTCATGCAGAACCCACAATACACCACCATCACACAATAATGTCCAAATCTACGATTTCCAAACTGCAACAATCTTTAGCTAAAGGCATGGTCTCCCCCGTTTATCTACTAACGGGGGAAGATCTTTTCCGCAAGCAGGAAATCATCAAGAAAATTACGGCCATTGTTCAACCGGACGATTTTAATATTTTCAGTTCTTCTGCCGATAAAGCCGATTTGACCGAAGTTTTGGCTCTGGCCAATACGGCACCTGTTTTTTCACAACGGCGCCTTGTGATATTGACCGGCATTGAAAAACTGCGCAAAGATCCCAAAGAAGCTATTATCCGCTATTTGCAAAACCCGCTAGAAACTACTGTTCTTATTTTAACTCATGACGACAGCAAAAAATTCAAAACAGAAAAAGTACTCTCCTCAGTAGCGGCCGATCACGGAGAATTGGTAAATTTTGATGAATTGAAAAGAGACGATCTGGCTATTTGGGTGAAAGAGCGCCTTAAAGAAAAAGGATTAACGGGCGAATTTGAAGCGGTAGAAACCTTGTGTGAAGCAGTGGGAGCAGATTTAAATGCTTTATCACAGGAAATAGAAAAATTAGCCCTTTATACGGCTGATCGAGAAAACAAAAACATTTCCAAAAGCGATGTTTTGGCCGGGGTTGGATTTTCAAAAGAAGAAAATCCGTTTGATTTATCCAACGCCGTTCAGTATATGAACAAGAACAAAGCCATCGACTTGATAGAAAAACTTTTAGACTCCGGAGAGGACCCTGTGGGTGTCTTAGGCAAAATTTCTTATCCGGTGCTCAAAATGGCACGTATTAAACGCATGGCTAATGCCGGCATGGCTCCGGCCGAAATTACACGTGCAGCTGGACTCATGTTTTGGGAAAACTCTCTTGTCAATAATGCACGCAATTTCCCGAGCGAAGACACTTTTTTAAAAACCTTAGATAAAATTATAGAGGCTGACAAATCCTTTAAAACCTCTACTGCGTCAGATCCCAAAAATACACTCAAATCAATTATAATGACCCTTTTTCCGGGTCGTTAACCATTAATCTCTAAACTATTATCCGAACCTCCTCAAAACAGGAGGTTTTATTAATCTATAAATAAAACTCAACAAAAAACCCGCCTTTTCAGGCGGGTTTAAATTATCCGTTTAGACTTATTTGGCTTTTTTAGCAGCAGTCTTTTTGACCGGAGCTTTAACGCCTTTGTTTACGGCTTTGGCCAAGCGGGATTTTTTGCGGGCCGCAGTTTTCCAATGAATGGTTTTCTTTTTAGCGGCTTTATCAATGCTGGACGCAGCCAATTTCAAGTCTTCCGCTACGGTGGCGGATTCGGCCTTTACAGCGGCGAGCACTTTCTTGGTGGTGACGCGCACTTTTTTCATCAGGCCTTTGTTCTGAGAATTTCTTTTCTCAGCTTGTCTTTGCGCTTTTAAAGCGCCGGTATGTCTACCAGTTTTCAATTTTGCCATTTTTAATTAATTCCTCGCGAGAAATCTCTCTTGGTATATATTTTACCCTATTTTATAGACGGGGGTCAACCGAAAATCAAACTCCGGGCCGCTTCACACACCAGAAGCCCCGTCAGTTCTTATGTATATTAAACCATTTTTTCCCCCTGTTTGGCAAATGGTATAAATGCTAGAATATGGCATGGACCCGAGAATAGAGTTGTTGCCTAAAAAAGCCGGTGTATATATCATGCGCTCTAAAGAGGGCACGGTTATCTATGTCGGAAAAGCCAAAAACTTGGCTGACCGCGTAAAACAGTACTTTCAAGACAGCAATTTATACTCTCGCGGTTGGAAATTGCCCTGCCTGCTCCCCATGATTTGGAAAATTGATTATGTGACCACCGCTTCGGAACGCGATGCCTTAGTCTTAGAAGAAAAACTGATCAAAAAGTATCAACCTTTTTTTAATTCACTCGGAAAAGACGGCAAACAATACCCTTATTTAAAACTATCCATGAGTGAGGATTTCCCACGCCTAAGTGTTGTACGCAGAAAAACAGTGGGAAAAGATTTGTTTTTCGGTCCTTATCCAAAAGCCAGCATCGTACGCAATTTGATGCGCTTTTTATGGAAAAGCAAATATGCCCCGTTGCGTCCTTGTAAGTGGAATTTTTCACGCGAAAAAGAACTGCAACCACATAAGATAAATACGTGTCTTTACTTTCACACGGGGCAATGTTCTGCCCCATGCACAGGTAAAATTTCCTACGAAGACTACCGGCAGGTGGCTCAACGAATGGCCCTATTTTTAGAAGGAGATTTTAAAGATATTACCCAACAAATCACCTCTTTAATGAAAGCATCTTCCGATGAAATGAAATACGAACAAGCCGCCGTCTACCGCAACTTTTTACAAGCCTTAGACCACATGAGAGAGCGTGTAATTGTGGGAGAATATAAAGATGAAAAAATATCACAAGCCATTGCTAACTCGGACAAATTAAAACGTTTGGCACACATTGTTGGACTAACGCGATTACCGGCGCATATTGAGGCTTTTGACAATTCTCACTTGTTCGGGAGAGAAGCAGTGGGGTGCATGGTATGTTATGTTAATGGGGAGAAAAATCACGAACATTATCGCAAATTTAAAATTCGCTCCAAATTGCCCGAAAAAGGCGGAAGTGATTTTACTATGATGCAGGAAAGCATATACCGCCGTTTACGCCAAATCAAAAAAGATCCCGCACAAAAACCGGACTTAATTTTATTAGATGGCGGAAAAAGTCAAATTACAGCCGCTTTAAATGCCTGTGAAAAAGCGGGATTATATATTCCGATGATTTCTCTGGCAGAAACGCACGAAGGTATTTATGTGCCTGGACAAGAAGAAAGTATCAAACTTCCTCTGGGAGACCCTGCATTAAATATGCTCATGGAAATTCGAGATGAAGTACATCGCTTCGCCGTCACCTATCACCGCAAACTGCGCGACAAAGCCACCCTTTCCAACAAAGGACATCTTGCTTAATTCACAAAAAACCGCGTAAAACAGAAAGTTTTACGCGGTTTAAAGAGTGTTTCGATCTTCTATTTAAAAGAAGTTTGTCCCGTTTTTTGGGTCAAGTATCCCTTTAAGCCGGAGGGATCAGCACTATGCAACATAGCCTCTTGGAAGGAAATTCTCTTTTGAATATACAAATCTCCTAAGGTTTGGTTCATCGTCACCATACCGATACCGGCATTGGTTTGCATGGTACTCATGATTTGCTCCGCCTTACCATCGCGAATCAAGTTGCGCACAGCAGAGTTGGCAATCAACACTTCCGCCGCCAAAACACGTTTTCCATCTAAAGTGGGTATAAGTTGTTGAGAGATAACGGCTTCCAACACAAAGGACAACTGCGTGCGAACCTGCGGTTGCTGATTGGGCGGAAAGACGTCAATAATACGGTTAATAGATTGGATAGCATCATTCGTGTGCAATGTAGCAAACACCAAGTGGCCCGTTTCAGCCAATGTCAAACAGGCTTCAATAGTTTCAATATCGCGCAACTCACCTACCAGAATAATATCCGGATCTTCGCGCAAGAAGTGTTTCAAAGCCGCTTGGAAGGAATGTGTATCTGCCCCTACTTCACGTTGGTTGATGATACTGCGTTTATGCGGATGCACAAACTCAATAGGATCTTCTACCGTAATAATATGATTGCTTTCTCTTTCGTTGAGATAGTTAATCATACTGGCCAAAGAGGTAGATTTACCGGATCCGGTGGCACCGGTCACCAAGACCAAGCCTTTATTAAGTTTCATCAAATTATAAACAACGGCCGGCAAACCAAGTTGTTCAAAGGTTTTAAATTCGTTGGGAATGGAACGCAAAGCCGCCGCGACACAACCTTTCTGTTTATAAACGTTTACACGCAAACGGCCCAAACTTTTTAAACCGAAAGAAAAGTCACACTCTAGGGTTTCTTCAAAGGTCTGACGTTGATCATCTGTCATGATAGAGTAAATCAGTTGTTGTGCCGTTTCCGGAGTAAGGGCTTCATATTGGCCCAATTGATACAAGCGACCTTGCACACGGAGCACCGGCGGCACACCGACCGTCAAGTGAATATCGGAGGCGTTGTTCTTTTTCATTATTTGGAACAAGTCGTCCATGATAATTGTTTTATATTTACCCGTTTCTTCGGTTTGAGTTTGTTGCACGTTTTCTGACATAAAACCCTCTCTTATCTGATCTTACCCACTAAATCAAGTGTAATATTATTTAAAGCACCGGTCAATTTTTTCTTAGCCACATTTACCTGAAAGACATATACTATCGGTTCTTTCCGCGTTTTGGCTAAGCGATACTTCACTACATATACATCTTTATGCAAAGGCTCTGCAGACCAAGAGGCTGCATAACCGCTTTGCAGTTCATTTTGATAACGTTGTTGCAAATATTCACTTATCGTCACATTTTCTTGCGTCAAAAAATATTGTTGCACTATTTCCTTAGCCAACTCCACAGGGTTTTTTGTTTGTTGGTTCTGCATCGCCGCGATGAGCTCTTTAGCAGAAACAGGGCTTTGCTTTTCCGGCTTTACCTCTACCTTTTCAATGCCAGGCTGTTGCACCGTTTCTTCTTCCGGTATAAGCAAATTCAAAACAATACCGCTCAACACAAACAATCCACCCAACAACACTACCATCTTCCATTTGCTTTGAGGCTTCTGTTTGACCACTCTGTGTTGCAGGCTATCTTCTGCCTGTTCTGCCGTTGCAGGCTGTTTGGTCGCTTCAGCAGGAACTTCTTTTATCGGCTCCGGAATTTCGCTTCGTTGCGTATCCACCCGCAAGGTCCCCTCTAAAATTGTTTTTACGGTATGATCGTTGGGGTCATCTTCTTGTTCCGGCACAATCAATTCTTGCTCAGTGGGCGGCTCTGTTTTTTCGGGGTCTTGCTCAGGGGCAATTTCCAACTGATGCGGGGGAAGCGGTTCCTCTAATTTTGAAGGCCCTTGCCCAACCACTTTTAAAGGAGCTGCCTGCTGTAAATCCGGCAAAGAACGCATCAAACGTTCTTGCGTTTCTTGATCAGATTCTATCAATGTTTTATCGGAAAATAAATTTTCGTCCAATTCTTCCGGTGCCGATTTGGGGGCAAACTCATCAAACGGGTCTTCCACTTCGGAAGACGGAGAAATGCCGGGTTCTGATTTTTCAAACTGATTTTGAATAGCGCGAGACAAACTCATATCTGAGTTCTCTTTCGGGTCGGGTATACCTAAAATATTTCCCAAATCCCCACTGCGCATCGTATTAAAATATTCTTCCAACGGATTTACTTTGGAAATTGTACGAGCAACGGGTTCCATTTCCCAATTTGTTTCTTCTTTAGGCTGTATATCTTCCGGTGCAGGTTCTTCCGCCGGTTGCAAAAGAGGCATTTGAGAAGAAGATTTCAAAGAATCTTCGGCCTTTTTTGGCTCGGCCGGCTCATCTTGCTTCTTCATTTCTTCCGAAGCCTGCAACAATAATGCAGAAATTTTACGCCCCGTTGAAGACGTGGGAACAGATGATGCTTCTTCCACGTGAGGCAAATTTTCTGTTTTTTGAGGCTCCCTTGTTTGAGAATCGGTTGTTTCTTGCGGTAAATGGAAAGAGGCAGCATCTGTTGGGATCGGCAGTTTCTCCACAACTTCCAGAGAAGACAATTCAGACATAACATTATCCATTGCCCTTAAAAACTGCTCAGACTGAGCCGTAGTGACGGCATCTTCGTTTTCTTCTTCCGCTTCTTTCACAGATGAGCTGAAGCCAAACTCCTCATAGGCTCCGGCTTCCTTCCAATAAGATTCTTCATCACTGTACTCATCGGGACAAACCAAACTGTGCGCACCAAACCCTGCGCGCGCCAACAACTCTTGCGCCGAGAAAGGTCCCACCACATCTCCACCCTCAAAGAGACAGTATTTTCTCATATTTATTTACAATATTGTTGTGCCGCTTGCAAACGGGCTACCACCGTTTCTTTGCCCATATACTCAAGCATTTTAAATAAGGTCGGTCCATGTGTGCGGCCGGATACGGACACGCGCACCGGATGGAACACTTGACCGGCTTTATAGCCGTTTTCTTTGGCAAAAGCACGAGTGGCCGCTTCTAAAGAAGCTTCCGTAAAGTCTGCCAACTCGCTATAAGTTTTAGCAATACCTTCCAATACGGCTTTTGCTTCCGGTTTGGCAAATACTTTATCTAAGGCTTCCTGTTCAAAAACAGGGGCTTCAAAGAAAAAGCGAATCAAGTCCGGAATTTCGGTCAACAATTTATATTTTTCTTGTTCCAAACCTACAATGCCTTCCAATTGTTCTCGGCTGACTTGGCTGATATCAATGCCGGCTTTTTCGATAAAAGGCAAGGCATAATCGGTTAATTTAGAAATGGGGGTTTGGCGGATATATTCGCCATTCATCCAATTTAATTTTTCAGGGTCCATGACGGCAGGGCTTGGCTGACAACCGGCGATATCAAACTTGGCCTCCAACTCCCCTTCAGCAAACAATTGTTGAGAGTCACTGGTAGCCCAACCGAGCAAGGCCAAGTAATTTTTCAAGGCTTCGGGCAAATAACCCATATTGCGGAATTCAACCACATTGGTGGCCCCATGACGTTTGGAGAGTTTTTTTCCATCGGGTCCATGAATCATAGACAGGTGAGCAAAAACAGGCTCTTTCCACCCCAAAGCGCGGTAAATTTGGATTTGGGCCGGCGTGTTGGAAATATGGTCATCCCCACGCACCACATGTGTCATACGCATCAAATGGTCATCTACCACTACGGCAAAGTTATACGTCGGATAACCGCTGGTTTTTTGAATTACCAAATCATACAAATCTTTGCTGGCAAACTTCACATGACCGCGGATCATATCTTCCCACTCTACGTCTCCTTCTTCAGGCATACGGAAACGAATGACATATTTGCGTCCTTGCGCTTCCAATTCTTTTTGTTGTTCGGGTGTCAAATCGCGGCATTTTCCGCTATATTTGGGAGGGCGATGCTCTGCAATACATTTTTGGCGATTTTCTTCCAATTCTTCTGCCGTACAGTAGCATTTGTAGGCTTTGCCTTCCGCAATCAATTGGTCAATATATTTTTTATAAATTCCCTGATCGGCACGCATGGCTTGATAATAGGGAGTATCCGGGCCTTTGTTGGTGCCGTCCGGCATTGGGCCTTCGTCCCAATTTAGTTTCATCCATTGCATACCCTCAAAAATGGCATCGGTGGAAGCTTGTGTGCTTCTTTCTTCGTCCGTATCTTCAATGCGAAGCAAAAAAGTGCCATTATTTCTTTTGGCAAAAAGGTAGTTAAAAAGGGCAGTACGCACTCCTCCGATATGTAAAAATCCCGTCGGTGAAGGGGCGAAACGAACTCTAACTGTCATATCTGTTTTCCTCGATAAAAATAAATTATTGCATATAGATATATTATACTTATTATTGGGAAATTATTTAAAATATAAATGAAGATATTTTTTTTCTTTTTTTAGAGGTTTTATGGGGTTTTTTGCAGTAGCCGGCTTAATTCTGCTCATCATGCAAATAGTTATTGGGATTTGGTTTTATTTTTCCTTTCCTTCTTTAGGCTGGAAAATCCCCTCGCTGCTTGTACCTTTTTCATTAACTTTACTAATGCTGTTTACCCTATCCTATACACGCAGCCACTATGGTTTTTGGGAGAAAATCGCCTATTATTTGGCATATACGTGGGCTGGTCTTGTGTTTATCTTCTTTTTCATTATTTTGGCCTTTATCTTATTACAAGCCTTATGTGCCCTTTTCCACTGGCAGAGCAAAACATTCATTACATATAGCAGTATGGCGACATTGAGTGTAGTGATGGTTCTTTCCATGCTGGGTGGAATCAAACCCCCTGTGATAAAGCATGTGGAGATTTCTATGCCACATGCTCCTCAAATGAAAATTGCCGTTTTATCTGATGCGCATTTAGGGGTAGGAGTATCTGTTGATCGATTTAAAAAGGCTTTGAACAAAATTTCTCAAGAAAATCCGGATGCCGTTTTCGTGTTGGGAGATTTGTTTGAGTATGGTCCTCATCGGCAGCAATACGCACAGGCTTTGGCTGATTTAAAAACAAAATACGGAACGTTTGGCGTATTGGGAAATCATGAATATTATGTAGGGTTAGAAAAATCCCTCGAATTTTACAAACAGGCCAACATTCACCTTTTGGACAACAAAATACACCTCTTACCCAATGGGTTGGAAATTATCGGAGTTAATGATATCCTTACCTCTCGAGTGCAAGCCTCTCAATTAGAAAATTTGTTAAAAAACTCTCACCCCGATCGCGCGCGAGTTTTATTAAGTCATCAACCCTTGCTAACACACGTGGCTGCAGCGTATCAAATTCCGTTGATGCTTAGCGGCCACACACATAATGGGCAAATATTCCCCTTTAATTTCTTTGTAAAATTAAGATATAAATATATATACGGCCGGTACAATCTTTCTGACAAATCCCAATTGTATGTGACGTCAGGAATGTTTTACTGGGGAATGCCTTTACGTTTCTTAACAACAGCGGAAATTCCGCTTTTGCATATAAAAAATCATGATTAAAAAATTATTAATTTTTTTATTTATTTTTCTCTTTTCCGGATGGACGGCAATGGCTGAAGAAATCCGGTTTGAAGACTTGTCTTTGGAAGAAAAACTAGGGCAAACTTTAACCGTATTTGTAGATATAGACAGTGCCGACATTTTCCGCCCTATTATCGAAAGCGGAAAAGTGGGTGGGGCGCTTATTCAATGGGGCAATTATTCTTTGGCCCAAACAAAAGATTTAATTGCCAAATTGCAAAGCTGGGCCGCCAAAAGCCCACACAAAATCCCCCTTCTCATTTCCATTGATTATGAAGGCGGCACCGTTTATACCCCCATCACTTTGGGGTTTGACTATTTGCCGACTAATATGATGCTTTCCGCCGCCGCAGATGAAGAAGGCGCCGCTACTATTGCTTATTTAGCAGGGCTTGAACTCAAAAGAGCCGGTGTGCATATCAACTTTTCTCCGGTGTTGGACGTTAACAGCAATCCGCACAATCCGATTATCGGCGTGCGATCCTTTGGTTCAGATCCGGCCAATGTCACTAAGATGGGCATTTCTTTGATGAATGGTTTTAAAGCGGCCGGTATCGTAAGTGTGGTAAAGCACTTTCCGGGTCATGGAGATACTTCCGTTGATTCGCATTATCAGGTACCGGTTGTAAAATCATCTTACCAAGAATTGGAAAAAACCCACATCGCCCCCTTTGCTAAAGCCATCGAACACGGTGTGCAGGGTGTAATGACCAGCCACATTATTTATCCGGCTTTGGATAACAAAAACATTACCACTTTTTCCAAGCCCATCGTACAAGATTTATTAAGAGGGAAATTAGGATACAAAGGTTTGGTGGTGACGGATAGTCTGGACATGAAGGCTGCCACTCAATTTTGCACGATTGCTAACTGCGCTGTACGCGCTCTAAATGCCGGGTCAGACCTAATTTTATTGGGACGCTATATTAAACCGCAAACCACCTTCTCGCGCATTTACAAACAAATTTCTACCAACAAAAAAAGTATTGCACACGTCAATGAAGCAGCCGAAAAAATTTTTAACCTAAAAAAAGAATTAGGTTTATTAGATGCTTCTGCCACTATTCCACCACCCATTGATCAAGCTTATAGAGAAGAATTGGAAAAAATCAGCAATCGTGCCGTCACTCTCGTAAGAGACCGGGTTAATCTGCTCCCGTTCAATCCGGAAGTATTGCGCGGCAAGAAACCCACCGTCTGTGCTATTTTCTTTTCTCCTTCACGATTTGCAGACCAATTGCCCAACTTTGCCCAACCTTTTATGGAAAAGGGTTGGGAGGTGCGCGGATATAATGCGGCTTTGACACCTAAGGCAGTAGACGCCAAGCGTGCCCGAGAATGTGCCAACGGGGCAGACTTATTGGTGGTCACCAGTTTACAATGGGCCGACAAAACGAATATCAATCAAAAAAACACCATTCAGGCTCTTTTCAAAGAAAATCCGAGAAATGTATTTATCTCCACCATGAGTCCCTATGATATCGCCAATTATCCGCACGCCAATACCGTATTGGCTACTTACGGGCTTAACAGATATGTACTAAAAACGGCGGCGGATATCATTTTGGGCAATCTAAAGCCACAAGGCAAACTGCCGGTTTCTTTACCTGTCACTCAATAAAAAACCCAGCCTTTTCGGCTGGGTTTTAATTTATTTTTTCTTTAATTTTCTTCGTTCTGACCAAAACTCATAGATGGCCGGAAGCACCGAAATCACAATAATGGCCACAATAACATAATGAAAATGATTTTGTACTAATGGCAAGTCCGCAAACCAATATCCGCCCCCTACAAAAAGCAATACCCATGCCAAACCGCCGATTACGTTGTAAGAAATAAAATGAAAATAACTCATTTTACCGATACCGGCCACAAACGGTGCGAACGTACGGATAATAGGGATAAAACGCGCCAAAATAATGGTTTTACCACCGTATTTTTCATAAAAAGCATGTGCCTTGTGCAGGTGGTCCTGATTTAAAAGCCAACTGTCTTTACGGCTAAACACTTTTGGTCCCAGCCATTTGCCTATTTCATAATTTACGCTGTCTCCCAATACGGCGGCTACAAAAATAGACGGTATCAACAACCACAAATGAATAGGGCTTGCGTCCATCGCAGCCAAAGCACCGGAAGCAAAAAGCAAAGAATCACCCGGTAAAAATGGTGTCACTACCAACCCTGTTTCGCAAAATACTATGACAAAAAGCACCACATACAACCAAGCCCCCATCACACCGGCCCATGCATTGAGGTGCGCATCTAAATGTAAAAAAATATCCATTACTTGAGAAAATAGTTCCATAATATATATTTTAGCAAATCAGAAATTCTTAAAAACAGCAAGCGATTTTAACTTTAAAATAAGACAGGGTAAAACCTCATGTTTTACCCTGTGTATAAATCAAAACAACTCAAAAAGCACTATTGTTTTGCTAATTTATTTATACGGCTCTGTGCGCGATTAGCCAAGCGATCCGTCGGATAGTTGATAATCAGCCTTTTATAAGTGGCAATGGCTTGGGCATCTTTGCCTTGTTTCTCCAAAGCATAGCCCAAATCATACATCACTTCAGGAGCCGTTTGAGTTTGCGGATAAATCAATAAGATTTTGTCCAAAGCAGCCGCCTCTTGAGCGGGGTCCTTCAAACGGCGATGGGCCGTATCTGCCGCTGCAGTTAAAGCAGACACATAATTATCTTCTTTTGAAGCAAATATTTCAGCTGCTTTTACTTGCGTATCATAGGCAGCTTGATATTCTTTGTTCTTGATCAAAACATCTGCTTTGCCAATCCATGCTTCATAAGCGGCCGGTTTGGAGCCAAGTTCGGTGATGGCTCTTTGATAGTAAGCCAAAGCAGCTCCGTAATCTTTTTGGTTTTCTTCTAAAACAGCCATGTGTTTATAAACAATTCCTTTTTCACTTGAATCAGGATATTGTTTTAACACTTGGTTATACATGAACACAGCTGTTTCATATTCTTTCAAATCTCCGCCGTACACGTCGGCCGCCATGCGCAATCCGGCTGCTTTATACGGGGTATCTTCAAACAATTCATTTACTTTTTTATATTCCAAAATAGCAGCATTGTAGTTGCCGTTTTGGCGGTGCCAATCCCCATACAACAGGGTTAATTTATCGTTTCCTGCATAATCAGGGTTTTTGGTAAAAAACTGTTCAAACAACCCACACACCGGCTCATAGATTTTTTCTAACTTTCCTTTCACCAAAGTTTCAAGCAAGGCTGTTTCTCTTTGTTTTTGGGTTAATGCAGAAGTATCCGTAGCCAAAATACGTAAGGCTTGAGCCTTTTGAGAACGGCTCAAATGATCCATCGCTTGCTCTACATTAGAAGAAAGCAAAGATAAATCCTGCATAGAAGGGAAGTAAAAACGCACTTGATATAAAGCCACCAATGCTTTTGCTTCTTGCCGAGCACGCAAATAATAATCTGCTTGCATTAAAAGAGCCGTCTTCACTTCCGGATCTTGCGGATGAGCCGCAATCCACAAGGCGGTATCTCTGGCTAAGGCAGCGGCAAAGGCGCGGTCTTCTCCGGAGGTATTTCCTTTGGTTAAAGATTGTCTCTGATAAAAATTCAGTGTAGCATCATTCTCCGCAAAAGCCGGCAACCATAGCGCGCACATCAAAGCGACTGAAATAATTTTTTTCATACAGATACCTATCTATAGTTGGTAAATTGCAAATCTAAGCCAAAATCTTTTTCGCGCAATTTGGCCATCGTGGCTTGCAGTTCGTCTTTAGATTTGGAAGATACGCGCAACTGATCGCCTTGAATAGAGGCCGCCACTTTCAGTTTGGCATCTTTGATATATTTAGAAATTTCTTTGGCTTTATCTGAGGGAATGCCTTGTTGGATTTTAATGCTTTGTTTGGCATTACCGCCCAAAGCAGCCTCCACTTTGCCCTGATTTAAATTTTTAAGAGCCACACCGCGTTTGGCCAAACGCGTAAAAAGCACATCGCGCAAAGAAGCCACTTTATATTCATCGCTGGAGTGAAGTTTCAATTCATTGTCTTTTTCATTGAGTTCAATGCTGGAGTTGCTGCCTTTAAAATCATAGCGGTTGGCAATTTCTTTGTCTGCCGCAGTCACCGCCTCAGAAATTACATTTAAATCTACTTTGCTTACGACGTCAAAACTGTAATCAGCCATTTTTTCCTCCTGTTTCCTATGCGGAAATATCTGTATTACACATATTATATATTTTTTGTACAATAGGGTTGGTAAGATGATGTAATGCCGTACCTACCTAAAATCCGACAAAAATTAGGAGAATGTACTGATTCACAGTCGTAAAATACACTTATGAACATGAAACTTCGCCTCATCATCATGAACTTCCTCCAGTTTGCCGTCTGGGGTGCTTATTTAACCTCCATGGGTGCTTTTTTAGCAAACGTGGGGCTGGCACAATACATTGGGCTCTTTTATGCCACACAAGGTTTTGTGTCTATCTTCATGCCGGCTATTATCGGTATTTTGGCTGACCGTTGGTTGCCTGCCCAAAAAATGTTGGGCGTGTGCCACTTTTTGACGGCAGTTTTTATGGCAGGTGCGGCTTATTTTGGCTCTCAAGCCGAAGTCAGTTTTAAAGCCATTTATACCTGCTATACCTTGAGTGTGGCTTTTTATATGCCCACGTTAGGTATTTCCAACTCTGTGGCCTACACCAGCTTGCACAAGGTAAACTTAGACCCCGTTTCCGCATTTCCGCCGATTCGTATTTGGGGTACAATTGGCTTTATCTGCACCATGTTGGTTTCTAACTTTACGGGCTTCCAAAACACTTTTGCCCAATGGTATTTATCTGCTGCTTTAGGCATTGTGTTGGCTATCTATAGTTTTACTTTGCCTCAATGCCCCACCGCCAAATCCGGAGAAAAGAAATCTTTTGCCGAAGCCATGGGCTTAAAAGCATTTGCCTTGTTTAAAGATAAAAAAATGGCAATTTTCTTTATATTCTCCATTTTGCTTGGCAGCTGCTTACAAATCACTAACGGCTATGCAAATCCTTTCATTCACAGTTATAACAGTTTGCAAGGGCTTGCCGGCTCTTGGGGTGCCAGCAATGCCAATGCCTTAATTTCTTTATCTCAGATTTCCGAAACGTTCTGTATTTTGTTAATTCCTTTCTTCTTAAAACGCTTCGGCATCAAGAAAGTTATGCTCATTAGTATGTTTGCGTGGGTATTGCGCTTTGGTTTGTTCGGTTTAGGCAATCCGGTCAGCTTGGGCGGGATTACCTTGCTCGTGCTTTCCATGATTGTATACGGTGTAGCCTTTGACTTCTTTAACGTTTCCGGCTCTTTATTTGTGGAAAAAGAAACCGATGAATCTATCCGCTCCAGCGCACAAGGTTTATTTATCTTGATGACCAACGGTGTGGGTGCTACCATCGGTATGCTGGGTGCGCAGAAAATTGTAGATAAACTTGTCAACAATACTGTCAACGCCTATGTGTCTGCCAACGGGCCTTTGGCCGCCGGAGCCGTCTATCCGGCTGATGTATCTCAAGCCATCGCCTCTGGTTGGGCCAATTCTTGGTTTATCTTTGCGGGTTATGCTTTGGTAGTAGCCATCGCTTTTGCGATTGTCTTTAAATACAAACACACTCCGCAAGAAAATTAAATAAAAGTTCTGTTAAAAAGAGGAGAGAAATAATTCTCTCCTCTTTTTTTCTACAAATGATCTTCTTTTGGATATTCCCTTCCGGGTGTATGATAAAAAGGCATTTTGTCTACTCTATAAAACATCAAAGAAGGCAATGCAAAATTAAGTTGATACAATTTTTTTTGCTTTTGTTTATCCAATTCTATAATCACATGGGAAGGACCAAAACCTAGCAGCAATGTCCCGTCCGGTAATACATCTACATCACCAGTGAAGTCATTTTTATTCGCTTGCGGTTCATAAAACTGATACACTTTTTTGGCTTTCCATGCGCCATGTTTACCGGAGATTTTATATTCCACATAACGGCTTTCATTCTCTTTATAACCACGATTGTCAAACAATCCCAACACCCCGTTCGGCAATAAAAACAACGCATGATGATGCTTTGGCCCGTCGGTCAAACCATCTGCTTTTACGCGGTACGGCTTTAAAGAAGGCAAATCAGATAAAAACTTACGATTATGTGCCGTTATGGGCGGCTCCATCAATAAATCCATCTTATTATTAGACATCCACCATACCAACTCCCAAGAGGCGTACTTGGCCGCCACTACCCCCAAATTACGAACGGACATATACAAAATATCCGTCGTCGGTTCATATACAATAGAGTTGATATGAGCCCAATCCACCGGATATTGCTTACCGTTAGTGGCCACGTAAATATTTTTTTCGTCAAAGGCCACTCTGTTTAATGTTTCTATTTCGGCAGGGTCATTTTTTTGATAGACCACTTTGCGCAGCAAATCCCCCAAAGACAAATCACGCAAAATATTTCCTTGCCCGTCCAACTCCAAAATGCGGTCTTCTACCCCCCATTTAGAAAAAGCCAACGAAATAAATTTATCTCCTATTTTCAAACGGTCGTGGTGTCCCTCTGTCTCTTTTCCGCGCAAATCAAAGACAGATTTCCCCAGCAAAGTTTCCGCACCAAAGTTGTTCACCAAAATCATCTCCTCTCCCACAGGTACGACTCGGTGCATCTCATTAAAACGAGTAGGGTCATCTATGTTCAGATAGCGCAGGTTGCCTTTTCGGCTAAAGGCCATAATTACCCATTGCTCTGCAGATGTTTTGCCGTAAATGCTGGCACTGATAAAGTACATATTATCGGCTTTTGTTTGGGCGGGGTCTGTATCTATTTTGACCACTTGTGTCGGTGGGAGCCACTCTCCGTGTGCATACACTTTATCTATATCTACACGATAAGTTTTGGTTTTGCCGGCATAGTCAATCACAATCTCTGTTTGCGCTTCAGGATACAAACCATGTATGCCAAATTCTTTGCCATAACCGGCAGAAAAAGTGTGGGTCAGGTCTCCATCGCCCCTTTGCCCTTTGACAGTGACAGTAAGCGGATGCTTATTCACAAAAGGCAGTTTATAGACGGCAGACAGCGGAGTCTTGCCGCTGGGGTTTAATACAAAGTGCGGAGTAAAATAATAATATACTCCGCAGCCGAAAACAATTATTAAAACTATTAAAAATAATTTTTTAATCATTTTTTTTCCTGATGATATAACTGATTTAGTGTGTATAGAAACAAGATTGATATACACCGCGCAAACACATCGGCACCTTCTTTTGTAAAACTCAGATTTTTACAAGTTTCAATCTTAAAGAACCTTGAACATTTACAGTCAGTGTATTTGGGGGTTATTTCATTTTCTCTTGCATAATGCCCACAATCATCGGGTCCACTGCGCTCATCCCCACCGTAGAAATACTGCCCAAATTTTGGATCGTTTGCTCCGCACTGCGCCCCACGAAACCTTCCACTTCCGTAATGCCGTAATCGTTAATGCCCATAAAAGCACTGCGGATAGCCGCATCGGCCGAGCTGACCACCTTTAAAGCGCAGCCACTTTTGGCACCGTCACAGAGCATACCGCCGATATCACTGATAATATTGTTAATGGCCAACGTCATAGCCTTCACATTGCCGCCGCGTTGCTGATAAACAATAGCCGCCGTAGCGCCGACTCCGGCCGCAATGGCACAACCACAAATAGGGGCCAACTCTCCCGTAAAAACCTTTACATATCCGTTGAGCAGGTGAGAAAGCGCGATGCTTTTTAAAATTTTTTCTTCACTTACTTCCATCTCTTTGCCTACTTTCCACGGGACCAAAATCGTCACTACTCCCTGATTGCCGCTTTCTCCGCTGCTCATCACCGGTACGGCTTGCCCGTCCATACGCGCATCAGCTGCACACGCAGTTAAAATTTTGGTGGAGGTAATCAAATCCATGTGCAATAGTTTTTTACGCACCAATTCCTTAATATAAAAACCTACTTTTTGCAAAGCCTGCCCCATTTCGGCAGCTTTTAGATTCATTTCTACGCCCTTTTTGATATAGGTTAAGTCCGCGCCGTCGGCATTATCCGCCCAAGCAATCAAATCTGACAAGGTGGCCTTTTTTAATGCTTCTTTAAAAGCATGACAATCGGTCTTTTCTTCTTGCACTTGGGCGTCTTTTAATACCGTTTCATTTTTAGATAAATAAGTGACATTGGTATGACTGCCGGAAATAATACAGGTAGATTTTCCCCCATTTTTCCCCTGCAAATTGGCCTCTATATAAAAGCCGTTTTTATCGGGGGCTACTTCTAATAGGACCTTTTTATCGGCTACTAATTTTTTGGCTTTTAACAAAAGTTCTTTATCGGCACCGGACAAAATTTCCATTTGTAAGTCCGGCTTAGCAATCAACAACCCCATCGCCGCTGCCAACAAATTCCCTTTTTCTCCGTCAGTGTTGGGAATGCGTACACCACAACCGTTTTTATAGGTTCCGGCATCTAACCGAAAAGAGGCCTGAGCCACTTCCTCACCCAACTCCGCTGCCGCATAAGCGGCACATAAAGCAACCGACACCGGCTCTGTACAACCCATAGCCGGATAAACTTGGTGTTTTAATACTTCCTTTAATATATTCATGCGATATTCCCGTTTGTCTTTAAACTATAATGAGCGCCTTTACCCACAATAATATGGTCATGCACTGTAATCCCCAGCAAAGCGGCTGAACGGACTATTTCTTTTGTTAAAGCGATATCCTCTGCAGAGGGGGTAGGGTCTCCGGAGGGGTGATTATGCACCAAAATCACTGCGGCCGCTTTAGCCGCCAAAGCACATTCTACCACTTTACGCGGAGACACACTTACTCTATCTAAACTTCCGGTGGCAATAATTTCCGTTTTGATCACCGTATTTCGAATAGACAAATAAATCAATTCTAAACATTCATCACTGTTTCCGGCCAAAGAGGCTTTGCAATATTTTATCACTTGTTCCGGAGTACGAATAGTAATTTTTTTCTTTACTTCATCTAAAGAATATTTTTTAAATACACTTCGGATAAGTTTTAAGTACAAAGCACTTTGACGGCCTATTCCTTTTACACAACACAGCTCCTCCACCGAAGCATCCAACACCGCTGAAAGGCTGCCAAAACGTTTCAATAAAGCCCAAGCCAACGGCTTTGTATCTCGTCTGGCAATACAATAGGTGAGCAAAAGTTCCAGCGTTTCATGATCCAAAAAATGGTCCAATCCACCGGAAGCAAATTTCTCACGAATTCTTTCTCTGTGCCCTAAATAGGAAGGTTTTATTTTTACAGGCATAATTTAATTATATGTTTTTTATGCTATTTTTTAATGCTAAAATACAAGAAAGTTTCTTTTTACCTATTACGAGTGAGGAAAACATGTCTATCAAAGTTGCTATCATCGGGGCAGGACCTGCCGGCTATCCGGCCGCATTGACCGCCGCTAAATTGGGTGCTGAAGTAAGCGTGATTGAAAAGGCAAAACTTGGCGGAGTTTGTTTAAATAGCGGTTGTATCCCTTCTAAATCTTTATTAGATGCCGCACACAGATTTGACGTCATTAAACATATTTCTTCTTTATGTGAAACGGAAGCGGCCAATAGCGCCGAAAATGTTTTCCGACATTTATCTTGGCAAAAAATACAAACCCGTCAGCAAAATATCACCCAGAAATTAACAATGGGCATTTCCGCCTTGCTGAAGCAAGCCAAAGTAAACGTCATACAAGGCACTGCCACTTTTAAAGACGCAAACACCTTAACCGTAAAAAATGAACAAGAAGAAAAAGAAATTCCCTTTGATTATGCCATCGTGTGCAGCGGAAGTACGGCTTTTGTACCACCGCCGTTTGATAAAATTAAAGAACACATTTACGATAACAGCAATATTTTCACGCTTTCCCAATTACCGCAAACATTAACAATAGTAGGCGGCGGAGTCATAGGTTGTGAGTTTGCCACACTCATGTCTTCGTTGGGTGTTAAGGTATCCATGATAGAAATGCAAAACCGCCTTTTACCCACTTTAGATGAGGGTTTAAGCCGCGTTATTCAAACCAATCTTCAAAAACGCGGTGTCTCTTTGTTATTAGGTAAAAAAGCCGTAGATGTGAAAGTAGAAGAAAATCAAAAAACATTAATCTTAGATGATGGCACCACTTTACAAACGGAAGTTATATTAACGGCGATCGGCCGCAGTTGTGATCTAACGGAACTCAAACCGGAAAATGCCGGATTAACATGGGATAGAAAAGGCCTTAAAAACGTAAACCCGCACACCTTGCAAATCACAGAAAATATTTACGCCGCCGGCGATGTGACGGGCCTTTCGCTTTTGGCTCATGCCGCCAGCCGTCAGGGTATCGTGGCCGCCGGCAATATCTGTGGGAAAAAGGCCACCTATAATAATGATCTAGTGCCCAATGCCGTTTATACTTCTCCGGAATTAGCCTCTGTCGGCCTCAGCAAAGCACAGGCTCAAGAAAAGGGCTTGGAAATAAAAACATATAAATATTTTATGCTGGCCAACGGCAGAGCCTTAACGATGCAAGCGGCAGAAGGCTTTGTGGAAATTGTTGCCGATAAAAATTCCGATAAAATTTTAGGTGCAACGATGGCGGGCCCCAATGCTTCGGAAATCATCAGTACTATTACCGTAGCCTTAGAAGCGGGCTTTACGGTGGAAAGATTAAAAAATGTCATTTTTCCGCACCCGACGGTTTGCGAATCCATCGGAGATGCTTTAGTCAAATGAAAAAATCCTTTGTTATCGTATTAGTTCGACCCAGAGACCCCAACAATATCGGGGCTGCTGCAAGGGCCATGGCCAATTTTGGCCTAAGCGAACTGCGCGTAGTAGAGCCCTTTTTGCCTTCTTGGCAGATAGCCGTCAGTGCAGTGGGCGCACAAGATATTTTGCAAAACGCCAAACTTTTTTCTTCTTTACCACAAGCATTGAGCGATTGCGACCTCACGATTGCCACTACCGCTTTAAAAAATCGTCAACTCAATGAGCAGATTGTCGCTTTACCTCAACTTCCTACATGGATAGAGCAGTACAATGCAGAAAAAATAGCACTTGTTTTCGGTAATGAAAAAACCGGCCTTTGCAATGAAGATATCGAACTTTGCACCGCCGCCATGCATATCCCTACAACGGCCAAACAACCCTCCGTCAATTTGGCTCAAGCAGTTATTTTGACCTGTTATGAATTGGCACGCGCAAATAGCGATCAAACACTTAGAGGCCCTAAGTTGCCTACTTTTCAACAAACCGAATTGGTCATTGACTCTTTAGAACGTTTGATGACGCAAGCGAACTTTAAACAAGATTTCTCTTGTGAACAACGTAAAATATTAGTCCGAACATTGTTTCACAAAACCCGTTTATCCGGAAACGATTTATTCTTTATTAAAAAATTGGCGGACCAACTGGTAGCAACTTTACAAAAGAATTCTTAATCCGTTTTTTATAAAAACGGAAAATGAAAGAAAGGCGCACAAAATGTTAGAATATACACGTGCTATAAGCGGAGAATGTATGCAATATAATATTTTGGTCATTAATCCCGGTTCCACTTCAGACGATATCGGTTATTATCGTGGCGATAAAGCCGTATTTGAAGTGACGGTGCGTTATTCGATAACAGACCTTGAACCCTATGAAGGGAAAAATGTGATCGAACAATTACCTCTGCGAAAAAAATTAATCCTAGACTACTTAATAGATCACCATGTTTCTCTAAAAGAGATTGATGCCGTTATCGGACGCGGCGGTTTTATTCGCTCGGTAGAAGGGGGCGTTTATTGCATTAATGACCAAATGGTATCAGACTTGGAAACAGGCCGATATGGCGGCATTCACCCTTGCAATTTGGGCGGAATTTTGGCCAGAGAAATTGCACAATATGCCGAATGTCCCTGCTTTATCGCCAATCCGGTAGTCATTGATGAAATGCAACCTTTAGCCCGTTATAGCGGCATGCCGGAAAACCCACGCCTTTCCGTCTTCCATGCACTTAATCAAAAACGGGTAGCGCGGCTAATTTCCGAACAAAAGGGCAAGCGCTACGAAGAAGTAAATTGCATTGTATGTCATGGCGGTGGCGGTGTATCGGTAGGGGCGCACAAACAGGGCAAAGTGATTGATGTCAGCAACGGATACGAAGGTGATGGCCCCATGACTCCGCAACGCAGCGGCTCTGTACCGAGCGCACAATTAGCAGATATGTGCTACAGCGGAAAATATACGCGCCAAGATATTCATTTTAAAATGCGCGGAAAAGGCGGCTTGGTGGCCTATACCGGCACTTCTGATGTAAAAGAGTTGGAAGAATTTATTACCAGCGGTGCCAAACGTCCGGGATCTTTAATCAGTACCACTCCGCAAAAGGCTAAAGAGGCTCTAGATGCTATGATTTATCAAATTGCCAAAGAAATTGGTGCGCAAGCGGTGGTATTGGAAGGAAAAGTAGACTTTATTATTTTAACGGGCGGATTGATGTTTAGCAAATATATTCCGCGCGAATTGGAAAGGCAAATTGGCTGGATTGCCCCGATTTACATCTTGCCCGGAAGCGAAGAAAAAGACGGACTGCGAGATGCGGCCCGCCGCGCATTAGAAAACCCCTCTATAATTAAACATTATTCTTAAGGAGCAATGAACATGAAATTCAATAGTTTTCAAGACCTCATCAATCAGGTCAAAGGAAAGTCTAACCGCGTCGTAGTACCGGGCGCCAACAATTCCGAAGCCTTAGAAGCCATTAAAATGGCTGATGACAACGGTCTTATTTCTCACGGTATTTTAATCGGACCGATGGCCCAAGTCAAGGAAATGGTAAAAGCAGCCGGACTAAATGAAGATAAATTTGAATTTATTGATTGTGAAGACGTGCCCACCATGTGCAAATTAGCCGTAGACCAAATTTTGGCCGGAAAAGGGGACTTCTTAATCAAAGGTTTAGTAGATACCAAGTATTATATGAAAGCCATTTTAAATAAAGAGGCCCACTTGGTGCCGGAAGGCGCGTTGCTTTCTCACTTTGTTTTATACAGCACGCCCAAATACAACAAACCTTTTGCCGTCACCGATTCTGCCGTAGTAATCGCTCCTACTTTGGAACAAAAAGCCAAAATCATTCAAAATGCCGTCAACACCATGCACAAATTGGGATTGGAAAATCCGAAAGTGGCCTGTGTATGTCCTGTTGAAAAAGTAAATGAAAAAATCCCCTCCACCGTTGATGCTGCCACGTTAGCCCAAATGAATGCCGAAGGCAAAATCACCGGTTGTGTAGTGGAAGGACCGTACGATTTATATATCTCCATGTCTGCCCAAAAAGCAGCTGAAAAAGGAATCACCGGCAAACAAGTGGCCGGCAATGCCGATATCTTGATGTTGCCGGATTTAGATGCCGCCAACCCGCTTTATAAAGCATTGGCTTTCTTTGGCGAACAAATGGAAGCGGCCGCCATCTTGGTCGGACCGAAAATCCCCGTCATTTTGCCGTCTCGTGCCGATGACCCGAAAGTAAAACTCAATGCCATTGCATTGTGTTCTTTCTTGAAAGATCAAAAATAATCTTCTGAGTGGGCGGCCGGATATTTTTCCGGCCGCCACTTTACGAACATGTATCAGAAACTCATTTCTTTTCTAAACCAGCATTACCGCCGCTATCACGATTTGATGTTTTATATTTTAACGCTTTTCGTGATTGCCTTGGCTACCGGTTTGGCAATTCACATTACGCGAGATAAAAACGAACAGGAACTGCTCAACTCTCGTGAAAAAGAAATCTATGTTTCTGAATTTACCATCAAACAAAAGCCCATCTATGTTGCCTTACAAGAGGCCGGGTTGGAAAACAGAGAAGTTTCCGCCATTGTGGACAAACTAAACTCTGTGGTGGATACGCGCAAATTACAAAATCAAGATCGGTACTCCATCTCCACCACTACCGATGGCAAATTTGCCTTGTTTATCTTACACAAAGATTTGGCTCATTATTTTGTGGCTGATGCCGGTGGAAAATTGGTAGCAGGGGTATCGGAAGTAGAAATTAAAACCCGTATCCAGAGTACCGCCGGCAAAATTGAAGGCTCTCTTTTTAATTCCATGCTAAAAGACGGAGTCACCATCCCGCTCATAGTAGACTTAACCGATGCTTTTTCTTGGACCATCGATTTTAATACCGAAACACGCAACGGAGACGAATTTGCCGCCGTTTGGGAAGAACATTATACCGCAGACGGCCAAATCACGCGGCAAGATTTGGTGGCAGCCATTTACAAAGGTCAAGTGACCGGCGAAAACTATGCTTTTTATTATAATGATGAGTTTTTTGATGAAACGGGAAAAATCAGCAAAAAAATGTTTCTCAAATCTCCTATTAGTTTTCGCGGAGCACGCATTACTTCCCGTTTTAATCCCAAGCGTTTGCATCCTATCTTGCGCATTCGCCGCCCACATTTAGGTATTGATTATGCCGCACCGACAGGCACCCCCGTACAAACAGTAGCTGACGGAGTAGTGACTTTTGTAGGCAATAAAGGAGGATACGGCAAATATGTAGAAATCCGTCATGCCAACAACTACGTCACCACCTACGGACACCTAAGCCGCTATGCCAGCAAAACCAAAAAAGGAGCCAAAGTAAAACAAGGCGATACTATTGCTTATGTCGGAAACACAGGCCTTTCTACGGGGCCGCATTTAGATTTTCGTATCAAAGAGCGTAATAAATTTGTAGACTTTTTAAAGATGAAGAATCGGAACTCGGCACTTCGTTCGATTCCGCAAGATCAACGCAAAGATTTTGAAGAAATAAAAACACTTTATTTAAAGGCTTTAAATGAGGCGCGTGCAGAAACTCAGCCCGTAGTCTCTACCCCAGAAAAAGCGCAGGAGCAAAAATGAAAAGAATAGCTTTTACCGGAGGACCTAACGGCGGAAAAACGACCGCTTTGTCAGTGCTTAGAGAAACTTTTGGCACTCGCATCGAAGTAGTGCCGGAAGCCGCCACCATGATTTTCAGCGGCGGTTTCCCTCGCAAAGACGGCAGCCCGGAACATGTGCGCACCGCTCAACGCATTATTTATTATGCCACCCAACAAATGGAAGATTTAACGGTGGAAACGTCTTCGGCAGATTTAATTGTATGCGATCGCGGCACCGTAGATGCGGCTGTTTATTGGCCGGAAGGAGTGGATGACTTTTTTGCCCACATGGGGACAACTTTAGAAGCAGAATTAGCCCGTTATGACGCAGTCATTCACCTCTCTCCTCCGCTCAATGCAGAGTTTTATCAATCTACTCGCGTACGAACAGAAACCCTAGAAGAAGCGGCCAGCATTGACCGAAAAATCTTAAAAATTTGGGAAAAACACCCCAATCGTATGGTACTCCCGTCTATGAACCACTTTTTCCAAAAAGCAGGTATCATTAAAGATTTTATTGAAACATTGCTCCCTCAGGAGAATAACAAATGAAAAAGAAAATCGTACTCACCGGCGGCCCCAGTGGTGGCAAAACCACAGCCTTATCTCTTTTAAAAGAAACTTTTGGAAATCAAATTGAAATCGTGCAAGAAGCAGCCACTTTGATTTATAGCGGCGGTTTCCCACGCAAAGACAATAGTCCTAAACATATTGAGCACGCTCAACATATTATTTTTTATACCGTACATCAATTAGAGCACTTGGCCGAAGTGACCTCAGATGCCAAACTCATTGTGTGCGATCGCGGTTCTATTGACGGTGCCGGATATTGGCCCAACGGACCGGAAGACTTCTTTAAAGCGATGGGCACTACGTTGGAGGAGGAATTATCCCGCTATGATGCAGTGCTACATTTGTCCCCTCCGCTTAAAAAAGATTTTTATCAATCCAACAATGTTCGTACAGAAACATTGGAACAAGCAATGGCATTGGATCAAAAGATTTTGGACTTGTGGGAAAAACACCCCAACCGCTTGGTAGTACCCGGCAAAGACCATTATTTTGAAAAAGCGGAAATCATCAAAAATTTTGTGGAGAGTTTACTTCACTAATTTATATTTAAGGAGTTGTAATAGATATGTGGAATCCATTTAAGAAAAAATCTACCCCTCAGGCCGATACAAAAGATGTCGCAAAAGCAGATAAACCGGCCAAAAAGGAAAGCATTGAGCAGCGTATTGAACGCGAAATAGAATCCTTACCGGGAATGATTAAAAATAAACTCAAAGACCCGCAAATCAAACAGCGTTTTATCGATATCGCTAAACGCATGGAAAAAGATGGCGTGGATTTCAAAAGCATTCGCCAAATGAAGAAATGGATGAAAGAGCATGAGGCTGAACTCAAAGCCGAAAATGCCACCGGTGTACAAAAAGTAGAAACCGTTGTGCATGAAGGGCCGCGCATCGGCCGCAATGATCCTTGCCCGTGTGGCAGCGGCAAAAAGTACAAAAAGTGCTGTGGCGCAGATAAATAAGTTTAAACTAAACCCCCCTGCATTTTGCAGGGGGGTTTGATGATACCTGCTTATCTAGAACACGCTATGAGCAAACTATTATTTATCTTTATAGGTGGGGGAGTTGGGGCAAGCCTGCGATACGCCATATCCCTTCTATTTCTTCATCAACATAAACCTTTGTGGTTGGGAACGCTGACCGCTAATACTGCAGGATGCTTTTTGATTGGTTGTATATATGGCATACTGCTTAGTAAATCCCAATTTCTATCTGATCCTTTAAAATTAGGCTTAACTGTCGGTTTTTTAGGAGGGCTGACCACCTTTTCTACCTTTAGTTGGGAAACATTGACCTTTTTAAAAGAAGCAAAACTGTTGGCCGGCATAGGATATATGCAAGCAAGTTGTTTAGTAGGACTGCTATGTGCGTGGGCGGGCTATCTTGTATCCGGCCGATTTTAATTTCTTTTAGATCTTCTACAAATAATCCTTAATTTGCTGATACACTTTATCAGCTACCATTTCATACCCTTTTGAGTTGGGATGGATTTGGTCACTCATCAGCGCACTTTTGCCAAAAATCCCATCTAAAATTCCTTCCACAAAAACTGCACCTTTTTCTTTAGCCATTTTATGGTAGGCTTTGCTATATTTTTGCATACCATAAAAACCGCCCGTATCCACCACCACAGCCACCGAACCGGCGGCTTGTACACTATCTACCATATCGGACATAGCTTGCAGCGTTTTCTCAAAGGCAACCGCTTGCATAAAATCATTTCCGCCAAACTCAATCAGCACCATATAGGGCTCTAATTCCAACACTTCCTCTATCCGAAAAACCGCATGAACGGCCGTTTCTCCGTTGCGGCCCAAATTAATGACGGGGCGTTCTATTTTCTGGGCAATCAAATCAGGATAACTATGTCCACGCTCGGCTCCGTATCCATATGACAAACTATCCCCGAAAACAACAATACGTTGCCTGTTATTTCCTACATTTTTTATTTCAGGTTTCTTTTTTCCGAGCATATAAAAAAGCCCTATCACACACAGTAAAATTAAAATTATTTTTTTCATGACTCATTGTAGCAAAAGCAAGGACTATCCGTCGCAATATTTAGCAAAATTTTTCCTTTTTTCTCCTTGACTTTTTCGGTTATAAAGATAAAATAAAGGTATGAGTATAAAACTTACCAAAGACATCATTAACGCCTTAGCCGATGCTGCTGTGGCCGTCAAAAAATATTCGTACTCTCCCTACTCTCATTTTAAAGTAGGCGCTGCCGTATTAACCGAAGATGGACAAATTTATGCCGGCACCAATATTGAAAATTCTTCTTATGGATTAACTATCTGTGCCGAACGAAACGCCATTTTTAAAGCCGTCTGTGACGGACATCGCCGTTTTGCTGCCTTAGCCTTATGTACTGACGAAGTAAGCGGAAGCGATTTTGGTACTCCTTGCGGTGCTTGCCGCCAAGTCATGACGGAATTTATGGACCAAGATATGCCTATGCTTATGATTTCTGCTCCTAAAAAAGGAGAAAGAAAAATATTCAAAAAGAAACTAAAAGATTTTATGCCGTATCCTTTTCCAAAACTTTATGAATAATTTTTAAAAACGCGGTCTTACGGACCGAGTTTTTTTGTCAAGATAAGACTTCCTTATTCTCGTGGAAAGTGTTATCATAACCTTTGAGGGACTTTATGAAAAAAATACAATTTAAAGGGCTTCCCGCCATACAGTTGGAAAATGATTTTATTTCACTGACTTTTTTACCGGATTATGCTTGCAAAATGGTCAGTTTTGTCAAAAAAGACACCGGCCGCGAGTTTCTCTTTCAAGCCAAAGAAGATACACTGTCGCTTCCTCCTTATGCGGCCGCTTTTTCAGATTACGATAGCAGCGGCTTTGATGAAGTTTTCCCTTCTATAGATGCCTGCCCGTATCCAGACGGTTCTTACAAAGGGGTTGGTATTCCGGATCACGGAGAAGTGTGGGCCATGAAATGGCAACATTTCGTTCACCCCGATGGCAACGGTATTACCGCTTGGGTAGAAAGCGAACATTTGCCTTACAAACTGATTCGGGAACTGACTTTACATGAAAAAGAAGTCCGCATCCACTATACGGTGGAAAATTTGTCAGAAGATCCCTTTAAATTTATTTGGACCCCACACTGCCTGCTTAACTGTTCCACGCATACAGTATTACTCACCCCAGAAAATCTGAGCGAAGTGATAACGGTGGAACACTCCACGAAAAATTTAGGTGCGTGGGGCACACGCCACAGCTATCCCTTAACCATCAGCACCAATGGAGAAAACATAGATCTCTCTGCCACTCAACCCATGACGGATAATTCCTGTGAAAAGTTCTATTTCACCGCTCCCAACACACGTGGTTGGTGCGGTATTTATCACAGTGACAACGGAGACACCTTAACCTACCATTATGATGCCGACAAAGTACCCTATTTGGGTGTATGGAAAACACAAGGCGGATATCGCGGTGATTACAACATCGCACTGGAACCTTGCACCGGCATTTATGACGATTTGTATGTAGCACATAAAATCCGCCGCGCGGCTATATGTGCGCCGAAAGGCAAATACGATTGGAACTTCACTATGAAAATTGGACAGGAGCAATTATGAACTTAGCCGACTTAAAACAAAAATTTACGGAAGTATTTGGTAAGGAACATTCCCCCCGCACCTATGCCTCACCGGGACGGGTAAATTTAATCGGAGAACATACCGACTATAACGGTGGGCACGTTTTCCCTTGTGCCTTATCTTTTAACACTTATGTATTAATTGCCAAAAGAGAAGATACCAAAGTCCGTCTCTATTCCGCTAATTTTCAAGACAAAGCGGTTGTAGAAACCGATTTGCAACATATCGTCTATGACAAAAAGCAAGATTGGGCCAACTATCCTCTAGGTGTTTTGTCTGTTTTATTAAAAAGAGAATATCCCATTCACAACGGCTTTGATGTTTTATTCTGGGGAGATATCCCGCAAGGGGCCGGTCTTTCTTCCTCTGCTTCTATAGAGGTCGCCACCGCTTATGCGTTGAGCAGTCTTTTTGATTTACGCATTCCCAACTTTGAATTATCCAAAATTGGCCAAGAAGCAGAAAATAAGTTTGTGGGTATGAATTGCGGCATCATGGACCAATTTGCCTCTGCTATGGGCAAAGAAAACCATGCCATTTTGCTGGATTGCAATACATTAAACTATCGTTATGCACCGCTGGATTTGAACGGAGTTTCTATTCTTTTGTGCAATACCAACAAACCACACAATTTGATAGAATCCAAATACAACGAACGTCGCAGTCAATGTGAGCACGCCTTGCAACAACTTCAAACTAAACTTTCCATCAAAGCCTTAGGTGAATTGACGGAAGAAGAATTTGAAACTCATCAAGAAATCATTACAGACCCCATTGAAAGAAAACGTGCCAAACATGCCGTTTATGAAAATCAACGTGCATTAACCGCCGTACAAAAATTACAAGAAGGCAATTTGCAAGAATTTGGAAAGTTGATGAATGCTTCCCACGTTTCCTTGCGTGACGATTATGAAGTGACGGGTGTGGAACTGGACACAATGGCTTCTGCCGCGTGGGAACAGGAAGGAGTGCTTGGCGCGCGCATGACCGGCGGCGGTTTCGGCGGTTGTGTGGTGGCCTTAGTAAAAAATGAAAATGTGGAAAACTTTAAAGCAAACGTAGCTCGCATTTACCAAGCCAAAACGGGTTATAAACCGGACTTTTATGTCGCTTCTGCCGGTGCAGGTGCCAGAGAAATCAAATAAATCTAAGGAGCAAACCAATGAAAAATATTTTAGTAGTGGGCGGAGCAGGATACATCGGTTCTCATACCGTTAAAATGTTGGCCAAACAAGGCTATAACCCCGTCGTCTATGACAATTTATCCAAAGGACACCGCGAAGCGGTAGAAAATATTGCTTTTGAAGAAGGTGATTTAGGTGATAAAGCCAAATTGGCCGAAGTATTTGCCAAACATCAAATAGAGGCCGTCATGCATTTTGCCGCTTTTATTGAAGTGGGCGAAAGCGTAAAAGAGCCTTCCAAATACTATCACAACAATGTAGCCAGCGTCTTAAACTTATTAGACGCCATGAAAGAACATAATGTTAAATATTTTGTCTTTTCCTCTACAGCCGCTACTTTTGGAGAACCGGTACAACCTCAAATCAGCGAAACGCATCCTCAACTTCCTATTAACCCCTACGGGAACACCAAGTTTATGGTGGAAAAAATGTTGGAAGATTTTGACCGCGCTTACGGCTTAAAATCCGTTGCTTTGCGTTATTTTAATGCCAGCGGTGCAGATGAAAGCGGCCTGATTGGAGAATCTCACACACCGGAAACTCATTTAATTCCGCTTGTACTGCAAGCCGCCGCCGGCAAACGTCCTTGCATTAAAGTTTTTGGCAACGATTATCCCACCCCGGACGGTACTTGCGTACGCGATTATGTACACGTGAACGACTTGGCCCGCGCACATATTTTGGCTTTGGAAAAAATGGAAAAAGAAAACCAAAGTTTGCGCTACAATTTAGGTAGCGGAAGTGGTTTTTCCGTAGCGGAACTTATCAAACAAGCCAAAGAAATTACGGGTGTAGATTTTAAGGTAGAATATGAGGCCCGCCGCGCAGGAGATCCTGCCGTCTTGGTGGCAGACCCGACCAAAGCACAACAAGAGTTAGGTTGGAAACCGCAGTATGACCTCAAACAAATCATTGCCACTGCTTGGAATTGGGAACAGAACCGGAGATTTTAACATGAACATTTATCAACATATTGATCGTTTGATATCTTATGCCTTGACGCAAGGATTGATAGAAGAACAAGACAAAATATGGGCTATCAATGAATTGTTGGCCGTTTTGGGACTTACTGACTATCAACCCAGCGGAAAAGTAAAAACTCCAAAAACGGCGGTGGAAGTGCTGGAACCTATCTGTGATTGGGCCGCTGAAAAAGGACTTATCTCTCCCAACACTGTGACACAACGGGATTTGTTTGATACCAAAATCATGAATATTTTTGCCGCCCGTCCCAGCGAGGTTATTTCTGAATTTGCTGTCTTGTATAAAACCAAAAATCCGCAAGCGGCTACGGACAAATTTTATCATGATGCACAGGCCTTAAATTATATTCGTACAGACCGTGTGGCTAAAAATCTCGTATGGAAAGCAGCCACCCCGTACGGAGATTTGGACATCACGATTAATATGTCCAAACCGGAAAAAGACCCCAAGGATATTGCGGCGGCTTTGCAAGTAAAATCTTCCGGCTATCCTCAATGCTTATTGTGTAAAGAGAACGAAGGATATGCCGGGCATGCAGCGCATCCGGCCCGTCAAAACTTACGCTTGATTCCGCTGGATTTATTAAAAGACGGGAAAAAATGGTATCTGCAATATTCTCCGTACGTCTATTACAATGAACATTGTATTTTGCTTTCCGGCCAACACGAACCCATGAAAATTACCAAAAACACTTTTGCGCGTTTACTTGGATTTGTGGAAATTCTGCCGCATTATTTTGTCGGATCTAATGCAGACTTACCCATTGTGGGCGGCTCAATCCTCACGCACGACCACTTTCAAGGCGGCAGATACTGCTTTGCTATGGAAAAAGCCCCGATAGAAACCAAATTTAAACTCAAAAAATTTCCCAAAATCAAAGCCGGTATCGTCCGTTGGCCAATGAGTGTGCTGAGACTGACGGGCACTAAGCAGGACTTAATTAACGCAGCTGATTATATCCTTAAAAAATGGCGCAATTACAGTGATGAAAAAGCCGATATTTTGGCCTATAGCCAAGATACTGCACATAACACCATCACCCCCATTGCCCGTCGCAGAGGAAAAGCCTTTGAGTTGGATTTAGTGTTGCGCAATAATCGCACCACCCAAGAGTTTCCGATGGGCATTTTCCATCCGCATGAAGAAGTACATCATATCAAGAAAGAGAATATCGGACTTATTGAAGTTATGGGGTTGGCGGTTTTGCCGGCGCGTTTGGCGGCAGAATTGAAAGCCTTAGAGGCACTTTTAATAAAAGCCGATGTAAAAAGTATTGAAAAAGATGCTTCTTTATCCAAGCATGCCACTTGGGCCAAAGAGTTATTGGCCAAATACAAATTCACAAGCAAAAACGCTTCTAAAATCCTTCAAAAAGAAGTGGGTGAAGTATTTGCCAAAGTACTTGAATATGCCGGAGTGTACAAACGAACCCCCGAAGGGCAAGAAGCCTTCGGCCGGTTTATCCAAAAACTTTAAAACAAAATCCCCGCTTCAAAAGCGGGGATTTTTAATTAGCAGCAAACACAACTGCCCTGCGGAATATTTAATAATTTAGAATAATCAAAACGTGCCTCCTGCTCCACACAACCGTCTCCTTGAGATAATGATAAAAAGGTAGAACCAGGTCCCTCATAGCAAATACAAACATCTTCTTCTTTATACTGAGCAGCAGGCCAAGCATTAGCACCACCTTCTGCCTCATAAACAAAATATTTTGTTTCGCTGCGGCCTATCTCATCGTTAACCAGCGCAGTCCCTACAGAAATATCCAAATCAACCAATCGACAACCCTCTCTATAAATGGAATCGTCTGCCAACACACAAACCTCTGTAGCAGATAATATTGTTTTCAAATTTGCCATCGCTTCTGCAAATCGTGTTTTTGCAACGGCCTTTTGATACTGCGGCAAGGCCACTGCTGATAAAATGCCGATGATTAAAACCACTACCAACAGTTCTATCAATGTAAAACCTTTTTTGTTTCGCCTTTTCATATAAAATCTCCTTCTTGTTAATTTTTCTTATAAGAATAATTTAACAAAAAAAAAATAAGTCAAGGCATAGAGCATTTTTCATTTTTTGCTTTACAAATTTATTCAAAAAATGATAGAACAAAATATAGAACTTTTTAACAAATGGATATTTTTATGAAACAACTTCATCCCAAACAAGAAGAACTTTTGGAAATTTTAAAAAATAATATTTCAGACCCTTTAACACTGGAAGAACTAGCCCAACGTTTAGGGGTCAGCGGAAAAAGTGTGGCTTATCATCATATTAAGCAGTTAGAAAAAAAGGGCTATTTAAAGCGCAATCCTGAAAATCCTCGTGATTATATTATTCTCAAAGACCCTGAAAGAAATGTGGTCTATCTGCCCATGTACGGTTGTGCCAAGTGTGGGCCGGAGGGCACTTTGCTCAGTGGGGCTCCTACACGCGTAGTGCCGGTGGATCCTTCTATGATTTATTTTCCTGCCTGCAAAGGCTTTATGGTAGAAGCCAAAGGCGACTCTATGGAAAATATCATCGCTCCGCGCGATTGGCTGATTGTAGAGAGAAACCACCAACCCCAAAACAGAGATATTGTGGTTTGCGTTAATCAAGGAGAGGTAATGGTCAAACGTTTTAGCCAAGACGGTACAAACGTTATTTTGGAATCTCAAAACAAAAAATATTCCCCCATCGTGGCAGATCGGCACAGTTTTCACGTAGAGGGAATTGTGCGCAGTATCATTAAACGTAATTTTTAAATTTTCTCACTAATTTGCCACTAAAAAAGGGGCTTTTTTAAGCCCCTTTTTTATTTCTGCTTTTCCAAAAACTGATGCAATTTGCTCAAGGTTTCTTTGCTGATGGTGTGTTCCATTTTACAAGCATCTATATTGGCTGTTTTGGGGCTCACGCCAATTACATTTTTTAAAAATTGACTTAAAATGGAGTGCCGATCTTGCACATCTTCGGCAGCGCGGCGACCTTTGGGCGTAAGCACCACCCCTTTATAAGGCTCATGTTTTAAATATCCTTGCTCGGCCAAAACCTTTAAAGCCCCGGTCACACTGGGAGTCTTAACCCCCATTAAATCACGGATATCCGTCACCCGCGCGGCCCCCTGCTCATTACAGGCCAAAGCAATGGCTTCCAAATAATCTTCCATATTGGCACTTAAACGCTTCGTCATAAAATCCCTTTTTAGAAAAACTAACTTTTATATATATCATAACATTTTCTACTCAATTTGCAAGTATATTTTTCGACGAAAAAGTTTTGCTTGTTTTAGGAAAAATTGTTGCTATAATAAAAGAAGAAGTATCTCAAAAGGAGAAAATATGGATATTCAAAAATATACATCCGATTTTTTGGACCGCTTATCTAAAAAAGATCCCGCACAAAAAGTATTTCAACAAGCCGTCAAAGAAGTAGTAGGAAGTTTGGCACCTGTTTTAGAGCAAAACCCCAAGTATATTAAAGAAAAGATTTTAGACCGTATCGTTGAACCGGAACGCACTATTATTTTCCGCATTCCTTGGAAAGATGACAAAGGTGAAATTCACGTCAATCGCGGATTTCGCATTCAATACAACAGTGCCTTAGGCCCCTACAAAGGCGGTATCCGTTTCCACCAGACTGTCACGCAAGACTCTCTAAAATTTTTAGCCTTTGAGCAAACCTTCAAAAACTCTTTAACCACCTTACCTTTGGGCGGAGGGAAAGGAGGCAGTGACTTTGATGCTCGCGGAAAAAGTGACGATGAAGTGATGCGCTTTTGTCATTCATTTATGAATGAACTCTATCGCCACATCGGTTATCACACTGACGTCCCCGCCGGAGATTTAGGCTGCGGTGCCAGAGAAATAGGCTATATGTACGGCCAATATAAAAAATTGGTAGACAATTTTACAGGCGCGTTTACCGGCAAAAAACCGGCATGGGGAGGCAGTTTGCTCCGTCCGGAAGCAACCGGATACGGCGTGGTATATTTTGCTCAAAATATGCTAACTACGCGTGGTGATAGTTTGCAAGGTAAAACCGCCATTATTTCCGGAGCCGGAAACGTGGGGATCTACGCCATTGAAAAACTTTGCCATTTGGGTGCCAAAGTTGTAGGTTTTATGGATTACGACGGAAGCATCTACGATAAAGACGGTGTCAATGAAGAAAAATTGGCTTTCCTCAAAGATTTGGTCTTTGTCAGACGTGGAAGCCTTAAAGAATATACCGTTAAATTCCCAACGGCTGAATTTAGAGCCGGCAAAAAAACGTGGGATATTCCCTGCCAAGTGGCCTGCCCGACCGCTTGCGAAAACGAACTGACCAAAGAAGATGCTGAAACATTGGTCAAAAACGGCTGTATCTGTTTGGCAGAGGGATCTAATATGCCTTGCACACCTGAAGCGACGGAAGTGATTCAAGCGGCCGGTCTTTTATACTCTCCCGGTAAAGCATCTAATGCCGGCGGGGTGGCGGTATCCGGATTGGAAATGACCCAAAACAGCATGCGTTTGTATTGGACCCGTCAAGAAGTGGACCAATATTTACAACGCATTATGAATAGCATCCATAACAACTGCTTAGCAGCAGCGGAGCAGTTTGGCATGAAAGGTAATTATATGGCAGGGGCTAACATTGCAGGATTTTTAAAAGTAGCCGATGCCATGATAGATCAAGGCCTTGTATAAAATACTTATCCATCAAAAAACCTCCGCTTAGGCGGAGGTTTTTTTAAGATTATTTTTTCTTATCGTCTATTTTATGAATGATAACGAAAAAAAGGGGTGGCTTTTAAGTGGGTATAAAATAGACCCAAATTATAAGAAAATAGGCACAAAAAAAGCACAAGATGAGTTAGCGAGTTTTAGTGCTCAATACTCTAACCCTACGCAATACGGGCCTACTTTTCGGCGTCCCGCACTGGTTGCTTGTGCTATAGATAGTCTAACTGATTTTTTTAAAAAAAGCAAAAACTATCATTTTGGCAAAGCCTCCACAAAGCTCAAAAACTGCCCAAACGAATTATTAAAGTCAAAAACATCAGTGCTATTTAATCCAGAAAAACAAACCTTGCACTGATATCTAAACCAATGGCTATAATCACTAATGCCAACAAGCCCGACCTTGCAATCTTTTGAAACATATATCCCCCCATAATCTTTTGGTTATACTAATGCCGGACTTTATATTTGCTAAAATAAAGATATGAAAGTAATTATTAATATAGATGGCGGCAGTCGCGGCAATCCTGGCATTGGGGCTTCAGCTTATGTTATCAAAGACGAAAACGGCAAAATTTTAGCCCAAGAAGGGCATTATATACCGCATTGCACCAACAATCAGGCCGAGTATACGGCCCTGCGTTTGGCATTAATTAAAGCAGCTGAATTAGGTGCAAAACAACTGTCTATTATCTCTGATTCTTTATTATTGGTAAAACAATATTTAGGCGAGTATAAAATCAAAAATCCGGATTTGGCGGAAAGAATGACCGAAATACGCCAGCTGGCGCGGCCCTTTCATATCCAAATCCAACATGTTCTTCGCCACCTAAACAAAGAGCCGGATGCTTTGGCTAATAAAGCGATGGATTTAAAACAATCGGTAGGATTTAACCCGATTCAAAATTTACATCCGTCCAGCACAAATTCCACTACTAAACCGCAAGACAATACAGTCAACGGTGTACCGGTGGAAGTAGTGGTGCGTGACGAAAAAGGCACCGCTAAAAAGAAAAAATCCAATCCAGCGCAGCCTTCTTTATTTGACGGATTTTAAAATTTGACGGTCCAGAGAATCGCCTTAAGTTTTATGCTTGAGGAGGAACTTCCGGACTCCACAGGGAAACGCGCCAACCGAAAGATTGGGCTGTACGGGGTAAAATCCGTACAGACGGAAAGTGCCACAGAAAACAAACCGCCTACGGGCAAGGGTGAAAAGGTGCGGTAAGAGCGCACCGCGCACAAGGCAACGCGTGCGGCAGGGTAAACCCCGCGAGGAGCAAGGCCAAATATGTCCATATGTGTCCCGCATCAGAGACAGAGTAGGCCGCTTAGAGTAATGGTTCTCACAGGTTTAATACCTGACAGAATCTGGGGTATGGGCCGTCAAACATTATAATAAAAAAACCGGAGTTCGATTGGCTCCGGTTTTTATTTCAAGATGTTCCTTTTTAACAACAATTACAATTTCCTTCTTCAATATCCAATGCTTCTGCTACATTAAAATCAGGATAAGTCCCCCCGCCACAGCCTGCTTGCTCTGCATCAGTTTCAAAGTGCCCATCTTCATAGATGCAAATGCAAACATCTGTTTTTGGATTATAGGCTGCCACCATTGTATCTTCTTCGGTCAGAGATCCTCTATCAATTGTATAAGAGAAATTTTCCGTCGAAAAAGAAGAAGATAAATCATCCTCCACCGTTCCGATACTGATAGACAAATTGCTTGCGTAATAACAAGCGGGGGCATCAGACCTACTAAAAGAACCTTCTATTTTTCCATGTTCCAATTCACAAAGTTTTAGGGCATCAGAAATAGTCTTTAAGTTGGCAAAAGCTTCTGTCATACGAGATTGAAACACCGCTTTTTGATATAGCGGCCCCACTATTGCTGCCAAAATACCAATAATCAGCACAATTACCAGCAATTCAATCAGTGTAAAACCTGAAACTTTTTTAAATAATTTTTTCATATTTTTGGCACACATCATCTTTTACAAAAGTAGATCAAAAATACTTATTCTTTAATTACGAAACATCTTACTTTTATATTACAAAAAAACCGCCCCTTCATAGGAGCGGTTTTTTGTGTTTTTAAACAACCTAAATTACTTTCTTTTCTTGTAGCATCTCTTTTACAGTGTTAAATACATCGTCTACCGTAATTAAGCGCATACATTTAAAATGTCCTTTCGGGCATTTTTTACCGCCGTGCAAGGCACAGGGACGACATTCCAATCCTTTCACCTCAATAACGCGACTGTCAGATCCATACGGGAAGAAACCCAACTCGCGAGTGGTAGGACCGAAAATACCCAAAGTAGGTACCCCAAACGCAGTAGCGATGTGCATCGGGCCAGAGTCATTGGTAATAAACAATTTTAAATGACTCATCAAAGCCATCAAATCAGACAAGCTGGTTTTTCCGCACAAACTGGCAGCATGACCGTTGGAGAGCTGACAGATTTTTTCACCTAAATCAGCATCGCTTGCCCCACCGACAATAACTGCCTGCAGTTTCAACTCTGTCTGTATGCGACTAATCAACTCTACATAGTTTTCAGCCGGCCAACATTTGGTAGGCCACGCAGAACCCGGATGGATACCCACTAAGGTTTTTCCTTCCAAGTTAAAATCTTTCATCAAACGGGCCACATTTTCTTCAGCGCTGGGAGCATAGCGCATATTGAGTTTTTCCGCTTTGAAATTTTCTTTCACAATTCCATGCAACAAAGACAAGTTGCGCTCTACATCATGTACCATCCAGTTAAACGGTACCGTTTTGGTATAGAAGAACCACCCCTCGCTGGAGGTAAAACCAATACGTATAGGCACACCACTAAGCCACGCAATAAGCGCACTGCGGAAGCTGCGGTGCGGTACGAGTAAAATATCTACACCGGCTTTTTTGATGGCTTTGGCAGTTTTCCACACACCGGCAATTTTATTCCACCCTTTTTTATCGTTTAAGATAATTTCATCCACTTCTTTCATCGGACGGAAAATATCGTCAGTTTGCGGGCGGGTGATTACTAAAATTTTAGCATCGGGAAACAATTTTGCCGTTTTCTGCACAAGCGGAGTAGTCAATACACTGTCTCCGATAAAAGAAGTTTGAAAGATAGCGATTTTATTAATTTTTTTGCCCTCTAAATTGGCATTTTTATAAGCCCAATCGCTCAGTTCGGGTTTTTTATGTACCACAGGCACGTCCCATTGTTTCAATACTTCCAAATAACGTTCCAAAGTATGTTTTTCCAATACCGGAGAATTCTTTTTAAAGCGCACGTACATACGGCGTGCGACCGGATTTTTGCTATAGCGCAATTTGTTAGGAATGCGGCTAAAAAACCCTATCAAAATGCTTTTTAAATTGGCATGCAAATCTAAGAAGTGGGTAAAATGGCCCGCACGTACTTGGCGGACATTGCCCCAAAGATTTTTCTTAGCCACCATAATTTCATCAATATCGGGGTGACCTGCTAATACTTGCGCAAACTGCGGTTTGACAAGCAATGTAATATGGCTGTTAGGCCATTTGGCTTTTAGGTTCTTGTACACCGGAGAAGACAACACAATATCTCCTAAGGAGGACAAACGAACCACTAATATTTTAGGTTGTTTTTCGTTCATAATCTTTTACAGCTCCCATGATATTTTGGGTGGCTCCTTTAAAACTAAGAGCCGTTTGGCGCGCCTTAGCGGCCATATTTTCCAGCCCGGCACTATCCTTACACAAACGAAGTACCGTTGCTTTGAAATTGTTTGCATTTACTAACACAGCACCGCCGCAAGAAAGCAAGGCGTGGGCTGTATCGGGCGTGTTATAAAAACTCTTTCCGAATAGAACTGTTTTTTGCAAAATGGCAGGCTCCAATAAATTATGCGCACCTCGAGGAGCAATACTCCCCCCCACAAAAGCCAAAGACGCGCAAGCATATAAAGATTGCAAAAAGCCCATCGTATCGGCACACAAAATAACCGTATTTTTGGGAAACTTCTTCTCACTGAGCAAGGCAAAGGGAAGATTTTGATGTTGCAAATTGGCTTTAATTTCTTCTTTTCTTTCTAAATGGCGCGGAGCAAAAATAATTTTAATTCCGGCTTCTGCCCAAGCCGCAGCGGCCTTTATAATCAATTCTTCTTCTAACGGGTGTGTGCTGCCGCAAACTAAAATTTGGCTCTTACTCCAGCCTAACTTTTTGATTAAACTGTTTACTTCTTTTAGTTTGGCGGGTTTATCGTTGAGCGTGTCATATTTCACGTTTCCACAAACAAAAATTTTTTCTTCCGGCAATCCCAACGTGGCATATCGTTTGGCGGCGTCTTCATCTTGCATGGCACCCAACGCAATTTGGCCAAACAACATCTTAAACAAGGGCTTAACAAGGCTATAGGCACGTGTGCTTTTTTGAGAAATGCGAGCATTAACAAGCATCACAGGCACACCGGCTTTTTCAGCCGCATAAATCATATTGGGCCATATTTCCCGTTCCACCACAAACAAACGATGCGGTTTTGCCAAACGAACAAAACGAGTGCTGAAAAGATAAAAATCAAGTGGAACCAAAAAGGCTTTTTGAATATCGGGATTTTTGGCTGCTTCGGCGCGACCGGCCACCGTACTAGTGGTGACGATGACTTCTTTTTTATAAAGAGATTTTAACTGTTTGATAAGTGTTTGGACAGATTTCACTTCCCCCACGCTGGCACAGTGTATCCACAAGGCCCCTTGAGGGATATCCTTTTCCTGCTCAAGAGCAAAACGCTCTTTGAGTTCTTGCCACAAAGTTTTAAGCACGCGGCGGCGAGCCGAAAACACAAACCCCAACAACACACCCAGTGCGGCAAACGGAAAAGCCAAATTAGTTAAAAGCAATAGAAATTTGCCCATATATCTTATTATATTATTTTTGTATCTTCGTGCGGTGCTTTTCCGTTAGTTTTCGCGAGCAAAAGTATAGGCCATCACTTTTTTAGCACCGGCTTTTTTTAAGGCTTCCGCGCACCCTTCCAACGTAGCACCCGTAGTAGCCACATCATCTATCAACAAAATCACTTTGCCTTTTACCTGCTCCGGCCTGACACATGCAAAAGCACCACACATATTTTTTAAGCGGTCTTCTCTGCCCAATTTTGTTTGACTAGGGGTATTTCTCACCCGTTTTAAAATTTGGCATCCAACAGATACCTTTAATTTTTTACCTAAAGCCGAAGCCAACAACTCCGCCTGATTATAACCGCGCGATTGGGCCTTTTTATGATATAAAGGAACCGGTACCAGCAGTTGCGCTGTTGATAATTCTGAATATTTTGAATAATGTGCCAGCATTATATCCGCCAAAAAATCTGACAGATAGGCTTGATCTGCATACTTAAAAGCATGCACCAATTCTCGTACTTCAGGCCCGAACAACACCGCAGAACGAATAAGACTACATTTAAACCGATGTGTTTTAGACCCGCGACATTGATAACAATGCGCTCCACCGTCCGGCAAAGGTTTACCGCAACGAAGACAATACAAATTGCCTACCGTTTTGATATTTGCCAAACAAGACGGACACAAAGCAGATGTGTCTCTATACGCCAAGTCCCGACAACATGCATAACATGTATTTGGCAACAACACATGCAGCAATATTTCTTTTAAGTTCGTCAAAAAATTAAAATTGAATTGTGACATTCGCCGCCAAGTTATACGCCATATAATCTTCCGTTGCCACGTAGGCATGGTTGAGCCACGTGACTCCTGCCGCCACGTTCAGGCGCAAATTTTGAGAAAGTTCATAATCTAAGGAAGAAAGAATATCCAATTTGTCATAGTTATCATTTACTTCCACAGGGGACTCTTTTTGTGTATAAGACAAAGTGGTGTTCCAAATCACGCGGTTGGTGGCATTATACATACGGTTTACAAAAGGCAGTTTAATACCGCGCGGCAAATTAAAGTCCAAACGAACATTTAAACTAGGGGTAAATTCACTACTGCTTTGACCGATTTGTCCGCGCACTAATTGCCTTTCATATTCCGAGTAAAGAATTTTAGGTGTAAAACGCCAATTGCCTACATAAAAAGAAGTCTGCGCAGAAAAATTCTCCCCATGTATTTGTTCCAAACTTTCCCCCGCCTTCAAATCATCCTTCCAGCTGTCCTGTTTATCATACATCAGCACCGTATCAAAAAAGTTAAAAAGCAGAAAACGGAAATCGGCTCCGTATTTTCGCTCCGTTTTCTCATCACTGCCGACAGTGCGGCTTTCCACCTCGCTAAAGCGAAGTTTTAAATTAGTAGAATTGACCCAACGTCCTGCGTAGAAGAATTTTTCCAAATCGGAAATGGAAAAAACAGCATCGGGCAATGTCATGCTTTTGCTTTCATAGACCGTACCCGTTTGGTTATTTTCTTGGGTACTATGCGTAAAGTTGTTTAAAAAAGAAATTGTTTTTAAGGGGGCCATTTGTCCGCCCAAATCATACGCAGCCAAAGGCATCCAACGCTGAGAAGAAGTGATGGTATCGCGCAAAATTAAACTTTGGCGATTGGCATATTTACCGGTACCGGAGAGAGAAGAACGAATCCACAACTCTTTTTTCCCGTCAAAATCTTCATCTATATAATCCCAAGAGTCAGCATCTTGCATGCGATAACTGGACGAAATGACAAAATTCTTAAACAGTTTACTCTTGGGCATAATTTCATTGCCGTTTAACGTGAGAGAAATACCGCCGTCTGCATTACGGTTTAAACTTTTTAATTCTCCCGGTTCAAAGGTTTTCTCATTGGCACCGGTACCAAATTTTTTTGCCACCAAATTATTGGTTTCCGTAGTGGCAATGCTATAACTAAGGGAAGGGGCTAACCACTTATTAATGCGCCATGTACTGTTAAAACCAACATTTTGATTCATTCCTTTAGGATAACGGCGCTGGTATGTAGGCGCAGAAGGGTTATGTTGGGTTCGCTCCTCTTTGCTTTGCATCAAACTATAAGACGGTGTAAAATTGAAATTTTTATTCGGCTCATATTTTAACTTCATATTCAAACGTTGAGTTTGCTCTTGCGTATTGTAATTAGAGTCGGAATGATTTTCCTGCGCATAATGAATCTTGGTATCGGTAAAAGAATAACCGGCACTAATATTTTTAAATGCACCCTTTGTTTCATGGCTCACATTTAGCGCATATGTTTGCTCTTTATCTTTGCGTTTCATTAAGTCATAATCCACTTGGTCCATCGTATATTGCAGGCCTATTTTGGGCAAATTGTCTTTCACAAAATCCCCACGCACCACCGCTTGTTGACGCTCTACCGAACCTTTATCTAAGGTGCTGATGGTGTTGTAGTCGGTCGTATCGGCAATATTAGGTGTGACGATTGTGCTGCGGTTAAACGTAGCCTCCATCGGGAAATGTTTCACGCGGTCCACCTTTAAGAAATATTCTTCTTCCGTAATTTCTTGGTCTTTAGAAACCGTCAGCGGTGTTTCAAAATCTCCATCCATATATTTATATTTGGCTCCGGCACTACCCCACCCGTCCATGCGTACCACGCCGTCTACTTTATAAGCCGTACCTTTGGTGGTAATAGCATCTGCCAAGTGAATGACGTTGAGCCACACAGAACCGCTACCGCCGCCGCTGTACGTTTCATTTCCGTTTTCATCCACTACCTCCGATTTAGCGGAAATACCGGCCATAATCATACTGACTTTTTTGAAATTCAAGATACCGCCATTTTGGCGCACATTGCGCACTTCTACGCCGTAGTCGGCCGGAGAAATATTTTCAAAAGTATCGGTAATGCCGTCTCCGTTTGTATCCAGCATTTTTAATGTAATTAAACGCCACTCGTTTTTGCCTTCGCCTAAAGGGACAATAATTTTGTCATAGTTTTCATCAGTACCCACTTTCAAGAAAAATTCCGCACCAGCATTTTCCTCATTATTGTGAAGCAAAAAGCGAAACTCTTTATGTTGGGTAAAGTCCATCGTTTTGAAGTTGCGATTGGCAAACAAAGCATCCCTATCTCCGACGGTAATATCCTTGTAAGTCAGGTTCAAGGCTTGGTCCATGATATTGGCACTATCACTTTGAGCTTTGTAGTTGGCCACCGAGCCGTACAACTCATTAAATACTTGCAAACCATCTCCGGTATTGGGGCTAAAAATGGGCACATAGTTGGTGTTATCTACGTTATTAATACCGGAAACCGCAAATTTATTGGGGTTTGTATCTTCCTGCGGATTCCAAGCCGTACCGGCTAAGGCCACATTGGCAATTTTCACCGTACCTTTCAGTTTTCCGCCTGCTTTCATTTCATCGGTTAATTTTAACGTAATACGTAAATGGCGTACTGCGTTCCAATAATCTTTCTTATCTATATCTATAGTTAAAGGAGTAGTAAAAGTTTTCCAACCGTCGTAAGAGAGGCTATTGTTCGTCATGCCGTTAATCATTACTCCGCCATAACCGAAACTTCCGCCGACATTGACATCTTCGGGGTCATACTTTCCGTTATGGTTTAAATCTTGGCTGTCGATACGGCCGTTGGGCTGGCGTTCAGGGTTGTAAATATTTTTGGTAAAAGGGTCAAAACGTTGCACTGTGCCGTCCGGGTTAGCAAACCACCAACCTCTGTCCTCATTGGGAGCCAATGTTTTCAAACAGTTTACGTCTTCGGTCTTGGGGGCTGCCTCTCCGCCACTGCAGGTAGTGTACATACCATAGCCACCCTCTACCAATCCGGCAGGTACCGTTAAAGGATTAATCGAGTCTGAATATTCGCTAATATTACCGAATGTGACATTCAACTCCGGAGCAGGCACCGCGCTTCCTTCACCGAGCATCGTCAGTTCAAATGAAGTTTTGTCAGACAAATCTACCCCGCTGTCACTTAACGGGTATACAATAGATACCTCATCGTGGGAAGCATAACTCCCTAAGCCAACCGTTTGAGGCTTTGTAAAATCGTAATTAATCACCAAGACCTGCTGTTTTTCATTATAAGTGCCGATAGCATTGGGGTTAATTTCCAGCATGGGTAGTTCTTGGGTATCCCAAGAAATAGAGTCCAAGAAAGCGGGTTTGCCGTTGGGGTTGGCGGCAATGGTCCAATCATAAAAAACTCTACTGCCGCCTATCTGGATATTAGCATCGTTCATACTATCGATCATCGCATAGCCGTACACGTTTTCATTCTTTTCACTTTTGGCGACTTCTGCTCCAAAATCAGCCGCTATCTTGTTTGTCAGTTGTAAATCTTTGGCATTGATATCGGCTCCGTAGACGAGCAAATCTTTGGCATAGTTTCCGATTTGGGGTACTGTTTGCGGTTTGTCCCAGCCTTCCTTAAGCACCGTACTGCCCAACTTGATTTTGTCAAAAACTTTGTAGTCCAAACGTCCCCCAATTAAAGAGTTATTGGAGTTGGAACCGTTGGTAGTGTCATAGGTAATATCGATGACGGAATCTTCGGTAATCATATCTCCTTTGTAGAAGGTAATAAAGCCGGAGGTATAGTCTATATAATAGTCATTGTTGCGCTGGAGTTGGCGGCCGTTAAGTTTGACAGATTCTGATTCTATCACGATATCCGATTCCACAAAATACGTTTTTACGGTGGAGGTATATTCTACTTTAAAGGTACGGTTTTTAGAAGAAACAGGGGTGGCATTGTATAACCCTAAATCATCATTCATACGATCTTGAAGTTCAAAAATACCTCGGTCAAAATCCATATCTATTGTGGCTGGATAAACTTGACCAATTTTTGACCCTACCTCTTGTCCGTTGGCATCTAACAAAGTCAGAATAAAGTTGCCTTTTCCGTTATCGCGCGTAATCTGTTGCGCCCCCACGGAGTAAAAGGTTTTCATTTCCAAACGGCATCCCACTTCTCCCCCCGGCGTCGCATACGTAGGACAAGCACCGCCATTGGCTCCTTTCTCGTTTTCGGTTTTAATCAAATACGGCTCATTTTGATTGGTGTTGAGCCACTGCCCGGAAGCCTTTTGGTAGTTCACCGCAATCACGCTGGCCGCAGATTGGGCCGAAGCAAAACGGATAATCCCGCGGTTATAGTCTACGGTATAATCCACACCGCGCTGCAAAAGTTTAAACTTAGCCGAAAAAGAGATCGCAGGATCGGCATAGTCTCGCGCTGTCAAAGAGATGGGCACATAATCGCCGTCTGTGGTATTGGTATAGAGATACACTTCTTCAGTACCAGGTAGGATATTTCCCGCACCCAACCCATTGAGTCCCACATTACTGCCGAAGGTCAAGTCATAATAAGTACGGCGAATATAATCCACATCAGCTATAGACACGATTTCAAATACACTGCTGCCGATAAATTGCTTTTGCTTACTCGAGCCTTTGGTTTGGCTGCCAATGATGCGCAAATCTAAATCTTTGTGCTGCAGATGTACTTTGGCACCGAAAAGTTGTTTTTGATAGGCAATAAATTCCGTTTGCGGTAAAGATAAATTAATATCACCAAATTCAGCAGACTGGACAAATTCCCCCGTTTTACCGCGATAGGCTACGGACAAGGTTTTTTCATCTTCGCGTTTATCGTCATAATCAATATCTACAAAAATACGGTCCAAAATTTTACCCTGCATTTTGATTTGCATTTCCTGTTGCATTTCAAAATTACGGATATTTCTTTCTTCAATGTCATTGTTGGCATCTTCGATGTAGCGTTTGGCGTCCATTTTAAATCCCACCACATAACGCCCCGTCAAAGCGATATTGGTGCCGTAAATAGGCAAGGAAAGCGTGGGGTTTAATAAAGTCAGGTCCGGAATCGGTTCCGGCTCCTTATCCAAACTATAGTCCCCTTCTACTGCGGTGACGGCTTGGCGCCAAAATTCATTGGTATATTTTAAAAGTTGAGCATCATCGGGGGTATCTTTGATAATGAGTTCTTCTTCGGCTTTGGCTTTGCGTTCGTCTTCAAAAATGTCATAACGGTCCCGATCCACCAAACTATACGGTAGCGTTTCGGCCTGCAAGTACGGGCCGAAAATCAGCTGGGGGATTAAAAACAGAGACAAAAACCACCGTGCGGTTTTCATAAGACGATAAAAAACCTCATTCTTTCATTGTATAATATTTGTCTGCTTATTCACGGTAATATGGGGTTATTTTTTGACTGATTAAAAAAGAATAGATTTTTGCTGATATTTTTGCCCGTCTTTAGTCTGATATTTGTTAGAATAAGATTATCTATGAAACTTGCACGTCCCGGTATTTTTACGCGCTATATCGCCAAAACTCTACTAACCTTCTTTATAGGAGTGGTGGGGATTTTGATGTTTGTCATCTTTATGAACCATTTTATCCGCATTATGGAAATGGCGATGAATTACGGCACCAGCTGGTGGTGGATAGCATCTTCTTTGTTAAGCGTGCTTCCTAATGTTTTCACGATGGCCGCACCGATGGCCTTTCAAATTGCAGTACTTTTAACCCTGACCAGCATGAGCGAACAAGGGGAACTGATTGCTTTGCGGGCGGCCGGTTTTTCTTTTAAAGAAATTGTAAAGCCGATGCTTTTTTGCGCCATCGGGCTTGTGATTGTTTTATTTTTCTCCGCTAATTGGTTGACCCCGCGCAGTTATCAACGCATGCTCAATTTGCGCGAAGAAGCCAAACAAAAAATCACCAAAGTGACCTTAGAGCCTAAAACCTTTTTAAATTTGGGAGAATGGGATTTGTATTTAGAAGATTTAGACGAAGTTTCAGACTTGGCAAAACAAATACATTTAATCCGCAAAAATGACAAAGATGCTTTAAGCACCAAAGTCAATGCCAGCTCCGGCAAGGTAATTTTGACCGATAAAGCCATCGGTCTGCAATTGCAAAACGGACAAATGCAACGCATTGATTCTAAGGATCCGACGGCCATTATCGCTGCTAATTTTGATCAATATACAATGAACATTTCCCTTACGCGAGATCACAAGCGCAGCCGTCGCGTGGCCGAAAGAACCACCACCAAAATTTTCCGCATGATTAAACAAGGTCGCATGACGCCGGAAGAAAAAGCCGAATATCGCACCGAAGTCAGCACACGCAATGTGATGGCTTTTGCCCCTATTATTTTGCTTTTCATCAGTTGTCCTTTAGGCTTTTCTTTGGGCAAACGTACCAACAAGGGCTGGGGGATGCTCTTTAGCGTGATTATCATTTTTGTATTTTATTTACTGATGACGCTGGGCCTCAGTTTGGGTGAAAAATATGCCTTATTGTCGTATCCGGGTCCGTGGTTGCCAATGGTCGTAGGAGCAGTGGTGGCGTGCTATCTCTGGAAAAAGAGGTTAAATATTTAATGAGCAGATTATCTTTATATATTTCCAAAAAGTTTTGGGGGCCTTTCTTTTTTGCCTTAGGTGTATTTGCTGCTTTAGTGGTCTTGGGGGACACCTTTGAAAAACTCAAAACACTAAGCAATGGTCATTCCACGTTAGGGGCTATTTTGACCTATTCTCTGCTTACCTTTCCAAGTTGGCTTACTACCGTTATGCCGGTGGCTTGTTTGCTGGGGGCTATTTCCGTCATTTCAGAAATGGTAGCCAACGGAGAATGGACCGCTTGTGTTGCCAGCGGTTTTGCCCCGCGCCAACTTTTCAAACCGGTACTGCTTTGTATTGTAGTTGTATCTGCTTTTACCATGGCCATACAGGAATTTATTGTTCCGCCATTTAATATTAAAGCCGAAACGGTATACTACACCAAAATCAAATATCGCGAAAATTTCAATTTAAATGCAGAATCGGACGTCGCCATGAAAATCGGCCCCAATCAAATGCTCTACGCCAAACAAGTGGATTTGGGGTTAGGAGAAATGCAAGATGTATCCGTAGACTCTTATGACAAAAATTGGAATATATCTTCTCAAGTAGTAGCCAAACGTATGGTATGGGACAAAGAGAAAAACGCTTGGGTTTTGCAAGACGGCACCAAACGCATCTTTGTAGATTCCTTAGAAACAAAAGATGAATCTTTTGCACAAGAAACTTCTTCTTTCCAAATTTCACCGCAAGATATGTCCGTAAGCAAAACAGAAAACAAACTTTTAAGTATCCGTGACTTAAGCAAACGTATTAATTTTTTCAGAAAAATGGGTTTGGCACATTATTCGGCAGAAACCGAACGTCAAGCCAAATGGGCTGCCCCGTTTGTCACCTTAATCATGTGTCTTTTGGGAATGCCGTTTGCCATCAGCATGCGCAGAAAAAGTAAAATCTTAAATATCATTGCTTCTATGGTTATTGCTTTTACTTTTTGGTGGTTGATCAGCATGATTACTTCCGTTGGGGAAAATGGCTATATCAACCCTTTTCTGGCAGGGTGGGGCCCGGTACTTATTTTTAGCATAGTCGTTTTCTTTGAATTTAAGTGGCTGAAATTATAAACTCATTTAAAGCAATAAAAAAAGGAGCAAACCAAAAGGCTTGCTCCTTTTTTATTTAGTAAATGCTATACGCCAAAATACTTTCTGCCTTCTTCAATAATTTTGAGCAAATGATCTTCACCCACAAAAGTTTCGGCATAAAACTTCAAAATATTTTCCGTACCGCTGGGACGAACCAAGAACCAAGAGTTCTCTAAATATACTTTTATACCATCGCTATCACGCACGCCCGTCACTTTTTCTCCCGCCACAGCAGTCAAATCTTTTAAATCCTCCTTCTTAAAAGATTGCACACGTTTTTTGGCTTCTTCTTCAGTGGGCACATCTACGCGTGTATAATATGGCAAGCCATATTTCTCAGTCAGTCCTTTGTATAAAGCGGCGATATCTCCTTTAGTAGATGCGATTTCCAGCAACAAACAAACCGCCAAAATGCCGTCTTTTTCCGGGGTCCAACCGCTCATACTCATACCGGCACTTTCTTCGCCTGCTACAATGTAGCGACCGCCGACAATGCCATCTACAAAATGTTTAAAACCTACATTTTGTTCATCAAGACCGTATCCTTTGGCAGCGGCAATGCGGTCTAATAAAGAAGTGGTACCCAATGTGCGACCAATTTGCATTTCTTTTTTCGGGTTTTTCTTTTCAATTAAATAATCCGCCACCACACACAAAGCATGATTAGGAGGAACAAGCCCCCCCTCTTTTGTGGCACAGCCAAAACGGTCTGCATCCGGATCGCTAGCTCCGGCCACATCATATTCACCGGAGGAAACAATGTCAATTAAAGGCTTCATCGGATATACAGAGGAGGGATCCATGCGGATTTTGCCGTCATGGTCAATGGGAATAAAGTAAAAAGACGGATCTTGAAGTTCACTCACAATGTGCAAATTATCCAAGCCATACATTTCTTTTATTGCGCGATAGTAGGCCAAACTGCTGCCGCCTAATGGATGAATGGCAATTTTCAAACCAGCCTTTTTAATAGCCTCAAAATCTACCATTTTACCTAATGCTTTTACATAGGGAGTCAGTAAATCCGCTTCCAACAATAAGCCTTTTTCTTTCGCTTCTTCCAGAGAAATACGCTTAATCAACGAGGGATTTTTTAAATATTCATTAGCATATTTGGCTATACGTCCCGTCAATTCCGCACCAGCCGGACCACCGTTGGAGGGATTGTATTTCAGTCCCATATCTTGCGGAGGATTGTGGCTGGCAGTACCATTTAAACAGGCACTGGCTCTGCCTTGAATAATTTCAAAAGAAAAGACCGGCGTGGGCAAAGCACCGTCGGGCAAAATCACTTTTAGTCCGTTTGCGGTCAACACTTCGGCGCAAAGTTTGGCCGTATCGTAAGACATTAAACGAGTATCTCCTCCGCACAAAATCGGGCCTTCGATTTTATCTTCCAAATGAATTTGAGCCACCGCTTGCGCAATTGCCAAAGCATGGCGAGCGCAAAAACCGTTTCCCAACTGACCGCGATGACCGGAAGTGCCAAATTTTACAGGAGCGATTTCTCCTTCCGGTTCCCAAAACAATTGACGCAATTTTTCTACATCAATGCGTTCTTTAGTTAAAGTACCTGCTAACGGACTAACCATAAATTTTCCTCCAATAAATAAAATTTTTTATTTTCGCCTTGCGAAAAATGCTCTCTTTTTCTATGATATGATATGTAGGAAAATTTATCAACAAGGATATAACCCATGAAAAAAATTATATTAGCCGTATTTTTAGCCTTTGCTTTTTCCGTACCTGCTTTTGCCGGTATGAACAGTGATTTTAAAGATCATTTCAATGTGGCTGGATTTTCTCAATACAACCACGATATTTCTACCATGATTGGTATGGCTGATTTCCACACCGGCAAAGGCACCTCTTTTCCCGGTTTTGACGTAGGCGCCACCCTTTCTGCCGTCAAAACAGCCAATGACAACTTCACCGGTGAAGATTATTTTTATGCTCCTTTTATTACTGCTGAAACGCAAATCCCCATTATCGGCATGGGTGTAGCCGCACGCGGTACCAGTTATAATGATTTCCAATCCATCGGCGGTGGTTTAAAATGGCATGGCTCTTTGGCTACGGTACATTTTTCTGCCGGTCTTTTCTATGATCGCTACCAAACCGATTATTACGAGGGGGACCATGTGTCTGCCTCTGCTTCCGCCTCTGTTAATTTATTATTCTTAACGCCCTACGTTGGTGTGGGTTATGATTACAGCGAAATGCAAACCAAAAATTGGCCGACCCATCACAAAACCAATGATGATGCCGTACGCTACACATTGGGTGCCAATTTCCATCCGTTCCCGCTTGTGTATCTGTATGGAGCCTATACCTACACCAAAAACAGTCAAGGTTTTCAAGGCGGCGTAGGCGTACACTTTTAAGGTAAAACATGGATTTTAAACAAGAACTTTCCGCCTATTTTAAGGAAAACTGCTTACTCAACGAGCCGATGAGCCGCCACACCACCTATTTAACAGGCGGTGCGGCGGAGGCTTATGTCTATCCGACCACCAGCGAAGAGTGGAGTTTCGTGCTTAAGTTGGCCAGCACAGAGAATGTGCCCTTGCGCATCATTGGGTTTGGCTCCAATATTTTAGTAGGCGGAAAAGGAGTAGGCGGAATTGTCTGCTCCACCAAACACATGAATCATGTAGCCGTCACCGGAAACAGAGTGGCTGCTCAGGCAGGGGTTGCTTTAGATAAAGTATGCGAGCTCGCCTCCCGGGCAGGTTTAGCCGGCATGGAAAAACTTTCCGGCATTCCGGGCAGCGTAGGCGGAGCGGTATATATGAATGCAGGGGCTTTCGGACAGGAGACTTTTGACTGTTTGGAATATGTAGAAGTGATTGATTATGATGGACGTCCTGCTACACTGCTTAAAGAAAATCTTCCACATGCCTATCGCCACGTGGAAGGCATAGAAAATTATATCGTGTTAGGGGCGGGATTTTCTTTGGAAAAAAAGGATTTTGCTTCTTTGGTAGAAGCCAGAAATGCCGTTTTGCATAAGCGTATAGAAAAGCAACCGTTGGATTTTCCGTCAGCAGGGAGTGTTTTTAAAAGGCCGGTGGGAGATTATGCCTCACGCTTGATTGACGAGGCCGGACTGCGCGGTCTAAGCATTGGTGGAGCCAAAGTATCTGAAAAACATGCCGGTTTCATCATCAATTTCAACCATGCCACTCCGGAAGATATCAGAAATCTAATGGACGAAGTAAAACGCCAAGTAAAAGAAAAAAGTGGCATTGAATTGGAACTTGAACAAATTTTATGGGGCGAGTTTGGCAAATAATCTCTCTCGTAAAATAAAAATAATTGACGAACTTTTTATAAGTTGCTATAATATATGTACGAAATAATTTAAGTCGTTGGAGTCGTGGTGTAGCCTGGCCTAACACGCTGCCCTGTCAAGGCAGAGACCGCGGGTTCGAATCCCGTCGACTCCGTATTTTAGTTTTTGATTTTAAGCATAAATCCCCGTTAGAGTTTAACTCCGACGGGGATTTTTTTATACACCACTTTAAGCATGTGGTTTTAGGCGGATTTTTGAGAATTTCGGAAAGAATTTTATTTTTATGCCGATCGAACTGGATAGAAAGGGGAGTATCGGCAATTATCAAAAAAATCTATAATAAAAAAAGCATGACTTTTAACGGGAGACAAACCGAATATGATTCCACAAAGCGAACAATTCTTACAAGCAGCTCAAACGGATAATCTAGCATACATAAAAGAATACGCAGATAAAGCTAGCCGCGAGGCACTTCAACTCGCTTTTGTTTATACCCCTTCCGTGGAGATAAGTACATATTTATTACAATACAAAGTTGAAATAAATGGCTATGCATATGATGTTGATAAGCAAGTTAAATTAACGGCACTTTACAGAGCTTGTGAAGAAAATTATATAGAAAAAGTGAAGTGGTTAATAAAAAATGACGCGGACGTTAATTCGCCTGTTCTGATAATTAAAGAAGAAACAGAACAAAAAGGCGAGTCCGCTTTTATGTGTGTAGCAAAACAACAGAATTTTACGTTAATGGATGTTTTACTAAAAGCCGGGGCAAATACAGATTATAAAGATACCCAAGGTAAAACCGTCCAAGATATTGCCCCCTATACAAAAAAATGGTTGCAAAACTATAAACAACGCCACACCAATGAGATTTTTTTACACGCGGCACAACAGGGGGATGAATCTTTTGTACGAAACTATATGGAAGATGCCGATGAAAACACCCGAATTAAAGCATTTGTACAAACCCCTTTTCTAACAATTGCTCAACTGCTAAAAGACCACGGAGTAGATGTAAATGGAATAGATAAAGAACAGACATCATATGGTAGAGGATATTATGAAGGAAAATATTCCGCCCTGTCAGTAGCATGTAAAAATAATGATACACAGAAAGCCTTATGGCTCATTGAACAAGGTGCGGATGTAAATATAGTATATTATGAGCGCCAATTCGTTGCCGGCATGGATGGGATTGACGAAGAAAACAAATTGTCTCCTTTAATGTGGGCCGTGGAAAATAAAAATCTAGAATTAGTAGAAGTACTCATAAAAAAAGGAAGTCAAATAAACCTTATAGGACACTTGGGAGACAAACATTATGAACCCCAAAAAACCGCTTTAGATTTGGCTCAAGATAAAGGTAATACAGAAATTATTTCTATTTTAAAATCTGCCGGAGCAAAAACAGCTGCGGAATTAACAGACAATATCTTTACATATTAGGTGACAGAAAAATAGAAACAAGTTATACCACAGCCCGAATTACTGACAGCAAACCTACAGACAATAACCCGTGTTTATACCAAGAAACCCATAGATACACTGGACCGACTTGGATACACCCTTTACTCAACACAGTTAAAAACGGCCAAATAGACGAAGTCAAAAATCTGATTACACAAGGTACTGATGTAAACTTCGTAGACAGATTTGCTGAATCCGCCTTAATGGTTGCTATTATTAAAAAGAATGTAGAAATTATTAAACGTTCAATAAAGACCGGAGCAGATGGAAATTACAAAAACAATTTCAATGAAATCATCTTACAGATAGCCGAACAAAAAGGATTTACTGAAATTGCTGATATCTTAAAATCTGTCGGAGCGAAAGAAGAAGCTCTTTGCTACCCAAACTAAAAGCACCGTATTTTAGTTTTGAGTTTATAGCATAAATCCCCGTTAGGCAATTTGCCCGACGGGGATTTTTTTATAAACGACTGATAGCATGGGAATTTTGGCAGGTTTTCTGGCTTTTCTGTGAATATTCTCTTTTTATGCTGACGGAACTGGGTAGGAAGTCGCGCACTTGCAATTATTTGTAGAAGATTTGCTCTTGTTCGTACCAGTTTGAGGATTTTATTGAGAGCAATTTTTTAAGGGCCAATCTGCCGGTTGGGTACCGTTTAAGATACTACGGACAATTTTAGGGGATAAAAAACTTAAATTGAGGATCCTGCGGACATATTGCACACATCCTTTATCTCTATTTGCTATTTCTTGCGTAGTCTTGCCGTCCAGTATATCTTGGTCCAAGTATAGGCCTGATTTAATATTTTGATAAGTTCAGTATTAGGACGTTTCTTCGGCTCTACAAACTGCCCCACAAAAGGCTCTTTTTAGGGTCATAATGCTGACGATTAATACGATTATCCGCCATTACGGCTTGGACTTATTCAATTGGGCAAATGAGAGTAGCATATTTAATGTGAGCCGCCCCATACTTGTAGTTGTATTAAAATGTTGTGTTTAGGCTCTTGTAGAGATTATTTTCATATAGATATCCATTAGCAACAATTTCTACTTCGTATTTGATACCTTGATAGGACCGGACCATTTTAGAGCCAACTTCCAATGTAGCTTTGGGACTTTTATCAATACTTTTATAGGTCGGCCTATGATTTCAATCCATTTTAAACGTAATTCCCGTTCGGTTAAATGTGTATAGTTTTGCATGTTTCCTCCTATACATATTACCGTTTCTTCTGGGCCTAGAAGTCAAGGTATATTTTAAATAAATGTTCAATATAATAATTTAAGATAATGTAGCGATTTTTTCCATTACCTGATTTAATAAATTTTCGGGGAAGACCTTTAAATCCGTACAAAGCAAAATTTCACAATTTTTACCTTGTTCTGTTAGACACATAGACAGAGGGAACAATGGCTGATAGAGAGGAATAATAAATGCAGAAACAGGAATACAATCTTCTAGGACATAATCCATTAAATTGACTTTTCCCACACTCGTTATCATCCCCGCCGTCAAAAAACGGCCACTTTTTCGTTGAAAATTCTGCAACAATATTAACATTCCTATAACTAACCAAACAGGCAAATGTAAAAACGGATATCGGATATTCTGCTTTGAACACATCTGCAGTTGGGTATGGTATTGAAACATTTTTTTATATACATCGCTCCATATTTCTTGTTCCGTTACGTCAATATATAACGGCAAAGTTAAATTTCCCCAGCTGCTCAAATTCGGTTGCAAAAAACGCACAGAAGAAGGTATGCAAAAACGCACGGGGGAATTGCTATAACATTCTTTTAACACACAACAAATCTTATACAACAAGCCATGAGAAATATTTTGCAAATACAGTCGTCGGCATATAAAATCTGCCCCCTCTTTTCTATTTTGTCGTAACTTTTGATTAAACCAAAATGAAGATTCTCTCTTTCGCCGGATGAATTTTTTTATAAAATTCTGGTCACTTATAAAACAATTTGGCAATGCGACCGACTTCCCATTTATATGATTAAATACTGCCTTTACAAACTGCAGTATCCCCATCCCATCCATTAAACTATGATGTACTCGAAAAAATAAAAAATCATCTGTTTTCCCATGGATTAAGAAAACTTCAATTGGTTTTGTAGATAAAATACTCCGTTTCCAACAAGCAAGCTCATCCCAATTATATCCTGTAAATGTCGGGGAATTTATCGTTTCGATCGTTAAAGGATAATCTTTCTCGTAAAAATAATTTTTGCTAATTTGAAGGCGCAGTTCTTTTACTTGTTTGCGCAACACCCCGATAGAACTCGACAACTTATCCTCTTTAATCCGTGTTGGATATTGCAAGACAAATTGTATTACTGGAGGATAGAACTTTTCAAATAACCTGTAAGCACGTTCATTATCACTTAGAGGTCGTATTTTTTTCATATTTTTTTTCAACTACGCTGACTAACATTTCAAATGAATCAACTCGGCCTATTTCTTCTGGCGTAAAAGAGATATCAAATTCTTTTTCTAAAGTTACTAGTATAGCCAAGTGATGAATCGAATCCCAATTTTCTGACATTGATTGCGAAAAACCATCAGGGATCTCACTTTCTAACACCTGTTTCAGAATAGCTCTCACCCTTTCTTTTACCATCTCATAGCTCCTTAATGTAAATTTTACACCCACTATTGACACTATCTAACGTAAAACCACATTTCTCATAAAAAAATTCAACCTTCATATTCTTGGAAGTAGGAACATAACACGATTTTATACGTTTAATATTTTTCTTCTTTAAAGTGTCTTCTATATATTTCATATATGAGAATTCAATATCCCTTCCTAAAACTCGACAACTTAATAAAAAAGTATCAATTTCGGCTGTATTTGCTTGATATTTTACTATACAAACCCCACAAATACCCAGGTCTCCAAATTTATCTGCTACATCAACACAACTAATCCAATGGGTCTTCGCCATTTCTCCCAACTTTTCTTTTGTATATCGATGGGTGGTCAAATTAAACTGATTACTTTTGTTAATTAATTCGCTGATACGTTCCATATTGTTTTCGGCCAATTCTTCGTAATGCAATTTTATATTAAGATTTTTTAAATAGTCTGCTAATGAAGAAAACTTATCTCGTTCTTGATCTGCCAGTATTTTTTTCATATACAGATCTGTTTTGTTCACATCAGAAAATTGCGTATTTTGAGAAAAATACTGTTCAAATAACTTAGCAAAGTAAGTAGGCCTGCTATAAATTTCTTTGGGGAAGTCTGGAATAATTACTTCCGGACAATAATATTTCATTTCTTCACGCTCAAGCGAGCTATCATCAACAAACACTACACTATCAAGCCCAATATTTAGTTCGGAAGCAATCTCTTGCACGGATATATATTTTGACTGCCAACTTATCTTATGAAGAATAAAATCATCCCATCTGACCAACAAATCGCTTCGCTGTTCAAAGCATTTTTTTACTGTTTCCGGATCATTTTTGCTAGCTATACAAAGCACAATTCCCGCTTGTTTTACTGCCAATACAAGGCGCTGAAAATCTTGGTAGACATTCCCGGGATAGCTTCCGCTAATCTGCAAATTGGCGGATCCATCTTCGCTTAAAACTCCTCCCCAAAGGGTATTATCCAAATCAAGGACTAAGCATTTTTTGGCAGGCATAATTTCGCGAGTACATATTTGCTCAAACCAACATTGGAATTCTGCTCCATAATGAGGAGGTATCAAAGCCTGGTACATATAATAATAGCGCAGATCTGGCACCCAGTCTTGCTTAAATTTTTTAAGATCTAATATGTTCACATTAGGACTTAAATTAAATAAATCTGTATTAAATTTATTCAAGGCTTTATCTAGTATATGGCCTCTGTTCCAAACAGGACATTGATAATTCTCCAACTTGCATACATAAATCGGTTTACCAGAAACCATATTACAAAAGTTTATTAATATATTTTTATAGTCCTCAATCCATGAAACTAATTTTGCTTCTTCATACCAATTGGGTAATGTTAATAAGAAAATAAACCGTTCATACTTTTCCCAATCAGTTGGTAAAGTATAATCATTATATCCGCTAAACGAACAAGTATTCTCTTTGAATAAATACTCAACGGTCGTATTTCGATACACATAATTCATATAGCTCTATTAATCCCTCTTCGCGATTATACATAAAACAAATATATCCCATTAGTAATGGTGCATATACAACCTCAGAAACTTGTAACCACTTTTCCCTTTTCTTCTGCTCAATAGCTGTTTGCAAATTCTTTACTTGGTAACAAACGTGATATTCTTTATTTTCATAAGTCTGACAAGTTTTCCACACCGGAGAATGTTCATTTATAGCGCATACCAATTCTATATAAGGTTTCCCTTCTTTGGTTAGTAATACTAAATCAGCTTGCTGATGGGAATCAAAAACTTGGTTACAACATTGGTATCCCCAATTAATATATTTCTGTATGGATTTGTTTAAATCTTTTGTTGCAATGCCAATATGATGTTTTTTTAATTTGCTTTCCATGCGTAATCACTCAATATTTTTTCAAGTTCACTTACCGACATCCCTTGGATTTTTGGCATAAGATTATGTATAAAATCATCTCGTTTTGCAGGCGTAACACCACGAGAAAGATTCATCAATATTTTAATACAATCGACAGAATCTACTCCCATATCGTATAAACAATTTGCCCCCATTTTCAAAGATTTATCTTTAAGAATTGACTGAATAAGGCGTTCAATAGGGCTTTGAGGTTCTTTCGAAACAGAAAGATACGAATCAACGATTGATTCCATATAATTCATATCCGCTTTTCCATTGGCCCCAATGGGCACGTTTTCTACAAATATAAAATGTTGTGGTATTGCATAGTCAGGCAAAGTTGAGCGTAAAAAACTCTTTAAATCTTTCATGTCTATTTTTACATTTGTGCAGATGACGGCGCTTAAATGCTTCCTCGTATAAAATACATAAGCATCCTTCACATCAGAGAATTTTTTCAACACTGCACTGATATGTTCTCGTTCAATACGATGTCCGTGTATTTTAATTTGTCCATCGGACCTACCACTAAAAAACAATTGATTTTGCAATATATATCCTTGATCTCCGGTATGATATTCGATCACTTTTCCCTTTTGTTGCAAGAATCCATCTTCTAAACCATTTGCATAACCGGAGGTCACCCCCTTACCTTGGATAATAATTTCTCCCACGCCAGGATTTCCTAAAGTTGCCGTTTGTATTTTTATGGCCGTATTACAAATAGGCTGTCCGATGGGAATCTTCTCCCTTTTCAAATCCTCCTCCCGTAGAAAATGATAAGAAGAACCGACTGTAGTCTCAGCAGGGCCATATTCATTTACAATAAATGCATGCCGGTTCCACAGACGTTTCGCTAACGATACTGAAAAATCCTCTCCACCTACAATCAGACCCTTTAATTTTGTACAAGTAAGCATTTCTTTATCCCAGAAAGTTAAGTGAGAAGGCGTGCACTTAACCAAATTGATATCTGGATCCGAATAAATTCGTTTCAATATCATAGGAGTAAAACTTTCTGAAAATATTTTTAATGTGCCTGCCGTAATAAAAGGCAAAAATAAAGAAGTATAGGTTAAATCGACTCTCAAATCTGTAAATAAAGGCATTACGGCGTTTTTTTGAGCGGAATAGGTTTGAGCTGCCCAAAAAATATAGTTCGAAAAATTTTCTACCGTAACCCTTATGAGCTTGGGACAACCTGTCGAACCAGAGGTAGAAACCTCATACAGGATATCTTTTCCACTATACTTATAAAATATATCTTCTTTTGCCGGAAAAGCTAATAATCGACTGATGTTTTCTGAATTGATAGTAAATTTTGTATTTGATGTTCCCTCCGCTTCAGCTACTAAATGCCAAAAACCCCCTATGCGCATCACAGCCCACATACTAGCTACCATCTCAAAACTTCTACCCAAGCAAATATTTACTTTATCTTGCGCTTTAACTCCCGCTTGTTTCAAACCCGTAGCAATATGAGAACTGGCCTCCAACAAATCTGCATAAGTATACTTTTTCGTTTCCGTAACAATAGCTATTTTTTGAGCAGATTCACGTGCTATTGTTTCTAAACTTTGAACACACGTAACGGACCATTCTTGCTCAGGCCCTTGTAACATAGAACTATACCCTTCGAATTCTTGCCTAATACCTAATAAAAATAATCTTTCTTCTTGGAAATTGAACAGATTTTTAGGATAAGAAATACAAATATGAGTACGTCTGTTATATTCCGTAATCACTACGGAAAATATGCCCAATGGTTGAGCTACCGGCAAAGATACAAATTGCATAGGCACTTGCTGCTCTATTAAATACTTATCAAGAGATATCCGGCCCAAATGGGAAATAATGCCCCCTATCAAAAATCGATTTCTTTCTTGTGATCTCTTGATTAGTTTTTCCCAACCCCAAACTCGCATTTTATGCGGAATAATCCCGTAGTGATAATGTCGCACATTGGCCGCACATAATTCCTGTTTTTCCTTCAATGCATATAATAATTTCCCATTTATATTCTGCCAATCCTCTTTCGGAGAAGCATTTAAAAAAATGGGCAATGTTAAATTAGCAAAATATAAGTCACTCGAAGGCTTATGTCTACGGATATCAGTGGGAATCAAAAATTTTATAGAATCTTGTCGAAAGTATTGGGCCAAAATGCGAGCTAAACGTGCGATAACCCCAACATGATATCCATTTAGCACTATATCACGCCATACAAAATTCTTATCTAACGCAATCGGATTCCTCGGATTATATTTTCCAAACTCTAATTTTCCTGACTGCAGGGGCAAGTCTCGTACAAAGGATTCATCATTACAAGTATTATCCGGAATTTGCCTCGTTGACATAATGCGGAAAAAGTGATTTAAAAACAAAAGAGCCCCTTGTCCATCGACCAAACTATGTGAAAAACGTATTAGTAAATAATCTTGATTCTGCGCATGCAAGACAGTACAAGTAATGCTCTGTTTACATACATCCAATTTGGATTTTAGAATAGGTTCGTCCAACACATTTGTTTCTTTTATCCATAATTCTTCAACCTTTGGCCGAACGGTATTACACACCCAGTTATTTCCCTTTTTATATACCCAAATTGATGGTATTTCCCTAACTGTGCGTTCAAAAGACTCTTGGACCCATGTCATATTTACTTTTTTATAAGCAAGCAAATATTGAATTGTAAATGTATTAGATAATTCTTGCAAATCTAAATACATCAATTCATTTTGCGAAAGGGACCGCACTTTGGTTTTCATTTAGATATGCTCCGTATTACTCGTTTGTTTTTCATTGTTAAAGGAATCTTTTGAGAAAAAGGCATAAAGACACATTTCACGGTTAATCTATTTTCTGAAAAGAAGGATTGCAAATGCGCTTCTAATTCCTGCCTTTTTACATCTGATATTGAAGCAAAAATATGTAAAAAGGATCCCTCTTGTACTACTTTAAACTCTCCAATCATTGGGCAAACCCGTAGTATTAATCTGATTATAAAATCTGGGAAAATCAGTTTTTCTTTTCCGTTATCATCTTTAAAGCACAAAATATCATCTGCCCGCCCTTCAATCTGTTTTAAACGAATCATAGGACTACCACATGGACAAGGTGTCGGATCCTCGGTCAAAATATCATTTAATTCATAAGCAATAATAGGTTGTGTTGTACGATTAAAATCAGTAATAATGGGAATGAATTTATGATTTTTTTCATCCAAAACTTTTTTTTCTATGTGTATTAAATCTTCATTTAAGTGCAAATTTCCTTCTTTGCAACTGCACCCCAATAGGCCTTCCGTAGCTTGATAAATTTGATGAACAGGTAAATGAAAAGAATTCTGCACTCTTTGCTTTATATCGTCATATAAGACATCTGCAACCGAAATAATCTTTTCAAGAGTTAAAGAAATTTCACCTTGCTGTTGTTTTTTGCTCAATAAATCTAAAACTGTCGGAGGAGCTACCAGTACGTTCGGTTGAAAACTCTGCAAGCTACCAACATGTAGGGAGAAATCCTCTTTTAAATCAAAAAATTTAAATTTTAAAAAAGAGCTATGAATTGTTTCATATAAGTTACTATCAGCACGTAGGAAAAAAGCAATTTTGGTAACTGAAAAAAGTCCTCTTGGTAGCATTTTAGCCAGAATTGTTCCACACCATTTTGCCCGTTCCAATCGGCTAACAAGAAATACGCCTCTAATACCAGATGTTCCCGATGACAAACCAACCGTATATCCTTTACACGTCGGTGAAAAATTGCGCGAATCTTCTGCCAGTTGTGCCACTTCAAGAGCCTCTTTCAAAGATATTCCCACAGTATTTAAATTATCAAAATTTTCCATAAAAATCGCTTTATTAATGGGGGTTAATTTGTTCCTAGAATCCGTTTTTCTATATAACGAATGATAAAAAGGACTTCTAGGAATAATATAGTCTAAAAATTTCCGCAAACGCTTTTGTTGCCAACGATCTAATTGTTCTCTAGAAGAGAAATGCATAAAATACTTTGTTTTTAGATAGTAAAAAAGAATCAAAAGTTTTTCAAACATAAATTAATTTCCATGCGTCAAATAAATAGTAATTCCTTGTTCCCACATCTCTTTTAATACTCCCACCGTAGCGAGATAATCCTTTTGATTTTCTTGTACCAAAAGTCCTATCTTTGATGGCAAAATTCCCTGCTCATACAGCAGAGGACTCCAAGCCGCATCAGCGGCAAACAATACTTTTTCCTGCTCTAAAAATAGGCCATATTGATTCAAAGTGTGTCCTGGTAAAAAAACTGCAAAAATTCCCCTTTTCTCATCTAAACAATAGGATGGAAGTCCAAAAATATCCTTCCCTCTTGGGAAATCTTCTATCCACAAACTTCTCTTTTCAAAATCAGCGGGAAGCAACTCTGGAAAAAAACCATGTAAAAGTTTTGAGCATACACTCATTTTCATTAATCGTTTATATTCATATGCCGAACAGATATATTTCGATTTGATAAATTGAGAAAGCCCCCCAATATGATCTGCATGAAAATGGGAAATAAAGATATTAGAAATTTCTTGTGGACGTATGCTTTCTCGTTTTAATTGAAAAGATATATTTTCCTCATCCGTCTGACGATTTGGTACCAATATGTTATATATCTTACGTTGCCAAGAAATATTATGTGATTGCGAATTTCCCGCATAACCACTATCTATCAGCCACTTCTCTTTTCCAAAAATCACACAAGTTACTCGGGCAGGAAAACGTTGCCAACGAAAAGGCTTATTTCTGACTGCAAAATGAGCAAACTGGCTACATGTACCACAAATAAAATGTTTAAGTTGTATGTTCATTTTTATAAGCCTGCAAAGTATATGTTAAGGCATCAGACATGTTAACCTGGGCCACGTATCCCAATTCTTTTTTTGCCTTCTGTATATCCAACGTCATATCTTTGGCTAACAAAGAAATGGTATATGTTGTGAAAGGAGGTTCTTTCCCTCGCAAAAAACAACTATATATCTTTTCCAATAAATAAGCATAACCTACCGCTAATTTGTAAGGAATTTTTCGGGTTCTCCAAGGAATATTTAAAGATTCAAATACTTTTTTCAATACATCCAATAAATAAACTGGCTCATCATTTGTAATATTATATACACTTCCACTCGGTACAGAAGAATGAAGTGCCTGTCGAATTGCAAACACCACATTATCTACGTAAGTTAAGTCACACAAGGGACCTCTATCAACGCGCATTTGAGGAATAAAACGTTTCTGTCCAACACTCAATAAACGAGGCAGTAATGCTCTATCGCCCTGTCCAAAAATAGCACGTGGCCTTAAAATAATTGCATGCAATCCCAATTTAACATACTCCTGTACAATTTCTTCAGCCTGATATTTTGTTTGAATGTAGAAATTAGTTTTATTATTTGCGATAATATCTTCTTCTTTCAAATGATGTTTGTCTTGAAAATTAAAATACAATCCTGGAGTGGAAATATGAACAAAACATTTTACTTTATGCGCCAAGGCTGCTTGACACAACCTACGAGTTGCCTCTACATTGCTAGCATAAAAAGATTCATAACTTCCCCATGGACTAGACTTTGCAGCACAATGCACTACAGCATCTATATTTTCTAACAAACCGCTCAAATTTTCTTTATCTAAAGCAACCTTATGGAACTCGATATTTCTTTGTTTCAAACTTTTGGCAACTTCCGAACGTCCCGTAGCACGCACACTATGGCCATCTTGACATAATCGCAAAGCCGTTTGTCCACCCAAAAAACCTGTTGCTCCGGTAACCAATATCCGCATATTAATACTCCAATATCATCATCCCAATAGATAAACCCGCTGACGTGCCCAGCAGCATTACTTTGTCGCCTCGTTTGATTTTACCCTGCTCAATAGCTTTAGCAAATGCAAACGGAATAGCTGCCGCTACATTATTGCCGTAATCTTGGATGGTAAACATCATTTTTTCCAAAGGAATCCCTAATTTTTTGCTCATAAGCGTCATCGCAAGTGGGCTGGCTTGGTGGGGGATAACCATGGCAATATCTTTCCATGCAAGCCCTGTTTGTTTAAATGCATTTTCAATAAATCCGGGCAATACTTTTGCCGAAACTTTATAGATACTTCGTCCGTTCATATCGAACAAATAATCGTTATGATTTTGCGGTGTATATAATGTGGGAAGCTGTGCCAGTTGTCCACCTTTAATACGAGCAAAATCGGCTCCTTGGATGTGAGTGCTAAAACATGAGAAGAAAGGCTTATCTGCATTTCCTCGTCCCAATACAGCCGCTACGGCCATATCTCCAAATAAACATGCACTTTTGGGTTGATTCCAATTAATAACGCCTGAAGGTTGTTCGGCAGAAACCACAAGCACGTGTTTATATTTCCCACTTTCTAACCCGCATGCCAACGTATCCACTGCCACCATAAAGCTTAAACAAGTACTGTCTATATCAAAACAAGGAAACGTATAATCAGATACTCCTAACTCTTGTTTTAGACAAGCAGCCATGCACGGAATGGGTTGCCATTTGGTAGCAGAAGCCGCCACCATGCAATCAATATCTTTCCACGTCAGTCCGGCTTGCTCCACGGCCTTTTGAGCTGCCGCCGCACCACCTGCCAGCACGGTTTTCTTATCAAAATAATAGCGTGACTTGATACCGATATGTTCTTCGGTATATCCAATAGGGGTTTGACATTTTTCGTCAAGTTCATTAGACAAGATATACCGATCCGGCAATTCATAAGCAATGCTTTCAATGTGTAATTTAGTCATAATAAATCCTAGCTATTTAATGCCATCTCTTTTAACTTTACATAATCTACTTTGCCGGTTCCCATCAGCGGAATTTCTTCCACTACACGAATCGTTTTGGGCACGGCCAGTTCACTAAGGCCTTTCTCTTTGAAAGCGGCAAGCAAGGCTCCGCGTTCAGCGGTAGGTTCTGTGGTAAATAGCACAAGTTGTTCACCTTTTTTCTCATCGGGAATATTGACTACCGCGTGCATTTTGTTAGGCCACAGCGCATTGATTTCCGTTTCTACTGCCGTCAAAGAAATCATCTCGCCCGCAATTTTGGCAAAACGTTTGGCACGACCTAAGATAAATGCAAAACCGTCTTCATCCACGCGTACAATGTCGCCTGTATCATACCAACCGTCTTGCGGCGGCTCTAATACACCGGGGTTGCTATCGCGCAGATACCCAGCCATAATGTTAGCCCCTTTGACAAGCAGTTTGCCTCCCTCTTCCACTCCGGGGATTTGTTCCAACTTATATTCAATACCCGGTAAAAGACGGCCTACACTACCCCGCTTAAAGTACATAGGCGTATTGACAGCCATAACAGGGGCCGTTTCGGTGGCTCCGTATCCTTCCATAATGCGCAAACCGAACTGGTCATAGTAATTGCGGATAGTTTCTTCTTTTAGTTTTTCTGCTCCCACCACGGCCAAACGCACCGAGTAAAAATCATACGGGTGAGCCATTTTGGCGTACCCGCTGAAGAAGGTATCCGTTCCAAAAATAATAGTGGCATTTCTATCATAAACCAGCTCTGGCACAATGCGGTAATGCAACGGAGACGGATAGAAAAATACTGGAACGCCACACAAGATTGGCAACAATGTGCCTACTGTTAAACCGAAGGAATGGAAAATAGGCATTGCATTAAACACACGGTCTTTAAGCCCAAAATCTAGCACACTTTGCAGTTGCAAACGATTGGCTTGAATATTCTCGTGTGAGAGCACGACTCCTTTGGGGGTTCCTTCACTTCCGGAGGTAAAAAGTACCACTGCTGGATCTTTGGGGCTTACATTGCCACGCACTTTTTTGTAGTACCGACTTGGGAAGTAAGATGCCATTAAACCAATTATTTTATCCCAAACAGAAATCTCCTTTTTCAAATCTTCCAAGTACACCAGTTGAAAACCCGCCCGTTTTAAAGCATCCGCTGTTTCCATCAGTCCACCTTGCCGCAGGAATAATTTGGAAGTAAAGATGGTTGTGATTTTTGCGGCTTTACAACAAGCGAGCATGTTTTTTACACCCGTAGAAAAATTAAGCATACACGGAGTAATATTAAAAGCCCGCATCCCAAAGAACGCCACCACACTGGCTGTCATATTTGGGAGTAAAAAACCCGCCATTTCGCCCTGTTTTTGATGTTTAGCAATTTTCTTTCCTAATACAAATACAGCGGTTAAAAATTGCCCGAAATTGAGCGGCTTGCGCGTAGCATCATTGATAATACGTTTTTTACGGCCCACCAATTTATAGGCATCAATGAGCGAATCAAACAACGTCTCGCTGACATTGCCCGCCTCGTACTTCATATTGACCATCACATCGTACAAACCACGGGCAGCTGCCAAACGGCGGGCCTTCCCTTTTACGCTTTCGTCAATTTTCAAGGTTTTAGGCGATTGAATGGTAATGGTAATTTTGCTCTGCGGGCGCGTTTTTAATTGCGTACCAAAGCGCGAAAATAACGAGTATTGGCTCCCCTCCAAACAGACGGGCAACAACTGGGCGTCGCTTTTGTCGGCAATCATGGCTGGGCCGGGATAGATTTTCATAAGGCCGCCTGTGGTGGTAATACGCCCTTCGGGGAAAATAACCACCCGTTTACCGGCTTTTACTTCTTCAATAATGGACTTTACCGCCATCGGGTTGGTGGGGTCAATCGGGAAGTATTTTACCAAGTGCAAAAAGGGTTTTACCCACCATTTTTGGCTGACATAAGTGTCAATGGCAAAATACAAATTTCCCGGCAGATACACCCACAACAAAACAGCATCTAAAAAGGAAGTGTGGTTGGCAATAATTAGAGCGTTGCCTTGCAGGTTTTTCCAATGTTCAATCCCGTTTACCTTCACACCGTACACAAAGTTTAATACCCGCGTCATAATCATACGGATAATATGATGCGGCAATAGACCGCAAATGTAAATGGCAGCTAACGCGTTAGCAAACGCAATCACTCCAAATACGGTTGGAATGGTAAAGTGCATAGCTAATAGTAGTGCACAGAAACCGCTACCAAGCACCATAAAAAGTGAATTAATAATGTTATTAGTGGCAATCACACGGGAGCGGGTATCCTCGGTAGCCAAAAACTGCAGCATCGCATTAAGCGGTACAATATAGAGCCCGCCACACACCGCAAAGCCGAGTAAATCCAAGGTAATACGCTTGCCGGCAAAAGTCATTAAGAAGGCTTTGTAATCCAGGGCCGTTTCCGCCGGAATATAGCCGGCAGTGGCACAAGCCAAATCAGCCAAAAATACCGTCATCAAAAGGGCACTTATCGGCACATATTTACTGGTAATTTCCCCCTTTACCAAAAATTGGCAAAGCAAAGAGCCCAACCCGATTCCACAGGAAAAAAGAGTTAAAAGGAAGGTAAACAAACCGGGCGTACCGTTTAAGATGTCATGTGCCAAGGAAGGCATTTGGGCAATCAACGCCGTGCCCAACATCCAAAACCAGGAAATCCCCAAAATACAAAGGAAAATATCGTGGTTCTGCTTAGCAAACGCCATATTCTTCCATGTACTGCGGATGAAATTTTTATCTATCTTCAAATCCGCATTGGCCGGTTTTTGAGCCGGGATGAACAAACTGGCAAGCAACCCTAATATAGCTACCCCTAAAATAATGCCAGGCAACCACAATTCATTAGCGGCAATGATAATCCCGCCAAAAATAGTGCCTTGCAAAATAGAGCCGTACGTACCCGCTTCAATAATACCATTACCGGCAATCAGTTGTTTTTCACCTAAAATATCAGGCAAGATACTGTATTTGACCGGGCCAAAGAAGGCGGATTGCGTACCCATTAAAAATAATACACCCAGCAAAAGCGGTACGTTGGTCGTTAAAAACCCAACTCCGGCTAAAAGGACGATAACAACTTCCAACCCTTTAGTGGCTTTAATAAGGATATCTTTGCGAAACTTATCCGCCAGTTCCCCTGCCAATGCCGAGAACAAGAAAAACGGCAACATAAATAATGCAACTGCCAAAGAAACTATTACTGATTTGCTCCCTGCTGATATACTAGTCACCTTATAGGTAATGAATGTAGCCATAGCAGTACGAAAAAAATTGTCATTAAACGCACCCAAATACTGAGTGCAAAACAAAGCTAAAAACGGACGATTAAAGAAAGTTTTAAGTAAAGACAACATATTATTTTTCCTCCTGTAGTGCCACAAACCAATCTTTTAAAATTTGTTCCATTTGCGGGCGGCTTTGTGCCGGAATTTTTTCTGTCAAACTTTTTACTAACTGATCATATCCGGGCCACACTTTATCAATGAGTTCCTGTCCTTTTTTTGTGATACAAATAATATTTTCGCGACGGCTTTGCGGATTTGTTTGGCGTGTAAGCCAACCGGCATGAACTGATTTTTCCACTAGTTTAGTAATATTGCTGGCCGATGCAATAAGCCTCTTAGCTAACTCCACTTGGCTAAGTCCTTTGCCATTATTTTGATAAGCGGCAAGCATCAGCAAATTAAACTGCACAGCCGACAAACCATGCGGAAGCAGGAATTTTTCCACGCGCGTTTGCAACAGGTTATAAACCAGCGCCAACACATATGTAATATTTTCATACACACGTCCTTTTTCCGGATTGATACCGTAAGGACGTAAGTTCGGTTTATTGGTTTTCATATAAATAGTTTACTAAGAAACTTTTTATTTGTCAAGCATTTTATTTTAATTTAACTTTGAAAATAACATTTCTCGCCTGTTTGCGTCCTGTTTGAAAAATCAGCATAGTGCTAGGAAAACTACACCCACCGTATTTTAGTTTTGAGTTTATAGCATAAATCCCCGTTAGGCAACTTGCCCGACGGGGATTTTTTTATAAATGACTGATAGCATGGGAATTTTGGCGGGTTTTGGGGTATTGTGAAGAATCTGTTGTTTCTATGCTGACCGGGTGGGTTAGGAAGTCGTGCACTTACGATTATTTGTAAAAGTTTTGCTCTTGTTTTTGCCAATCTGACGTTTTAATGGAGAGCAATTTTTTAAGGGTCAATCTGTCGGTTGGGTACCGTTTAAGATACTACGGACAATTTTAGGGGATAAAAAACTTAAATTGAGGATCCTGCGAACATATTGTACGCATACTTTATCTCTATTTGCTATTTCTTGCGTAGTCTTGCCGTCCAGTATATCTTGGTGCCAAGTATAGGCCTGATTTAATATTTTGATAAGTTCAGTATTAGGACGTTTCTTCGGTTCTACAAACTGCCCCACAAAAGGCTCTTTTTAGGGTCATAATGTTGGCGGTTAATGCGCTTTTCCGCCATTACGGCTTGGACTTGTTCAATTTGGCAAATGAGAGTAGCATATTTAATGTGAGCCGCCCCATACTGGTAGTTGTGTTAAAATGTTGTGTTTAGGCTCTTGTAGAGATTATTTTCATATAGATATCCATTAGCAACAATCTCTACTTCGTATTTGATACCTTGATAGGAACGGATTAGTTTAGAACCAACTTCCAATGTAGCTTTGGGATGTTTGTCTGTTCCCTTAGTAGCTTGGGCCACTTCATGAAAAAAGCCAAGTGGAGAAATCTTCTCACGCTTGGCTTGTTCATACCATAACAGGTATTTAATAATTAGACTTCGCCCGATTGGCGGTATAGGCCGGCCTATGATTTCAATCCGTTTTAAACGTAATTCCCGTGCGGTTAAATGTGTATAGTTTTGCATGTTTCCTCCTATACATATTACCGTTTCTTCTAGGCCTAGAAGTCAAGTTAATTCCAAAACATTAAAATGCTAAATCCCAGGGGATTTTAGCAAAATTGCAGTTAATGGCCTGCCCAGGTTAATCGGTCTATGTGGTACTGGCATACTTTGGCCAATGTTTCATGCAGGGGAAAACCCAAATAATTAAGGAAAGCGGCCGTTTCCGAGGGAATATCCCGGATGCACACAGGGTGGCTTGTTTGACTGAAAATTTGGTAATTTAATTGCCAGATCTGTTTTGAAAATAACAGCTCTTGTGAAGGCAAAATTGTACTACGTGCGGCCGGAGATGCGTAGGGCAACAAATAGGGGGCACGCGCGTATTTGCCGTTGGGAAGCTGTACGCATAAGCCCCCATGCTGTGTCCCTAGCAAGAAATCCCGTAAATCCAGTATTTCATAGGGGATATTGTCTTGCGGTTTAATGAGCAAATGAACCTTACTGATTTGAACGTGGGGCGGCAATGCTTGATAAAATGTTTTTAAGGTGCCGCCACTGGCTAAGTCATCATCTAACAGCACATATTCCCCCGATGCAACTAACTGTAATTGTTGGGCAAGCGGACCTTCACTAGAAAAATAAACGTACGAATTATTGTTTGTTGCACATAAATTAAATACTCGGCTTAATGATATATTATAATCGGCTTTGAATAACCGATCTAAACTGATTACTTTTTGAGAGCCCAATGTTTGCCTGGCCTGTTCAATTTGTTGCTGTGCAAATACGGTGGAAACAGTTGCATGTGGTGGAATGCTGCTCTTAAGTATGCGTATAAATTGATTAGCGAAATACTGTTGGATTTGGGCCACTTCTTCCGCAGGCAAGGGGAAATGCCGCAGTGGAATAGTTCCTTCATTGCGTATATAATAACGCAAAGTTGGCTGAGTTTCTGGGCGTGCATGAATGCCGTCCGTTCGTAATTTGGTGGAATTGGCCGCTGCTTGGGGAGTGTTATTCGGAACAAAGAAACACCGCTCAGAAGTCAGTTTTGCCTTTAATTGTTTAAATAGTTCCTTGCTCCCGGTACGTTCCACACATACTCCTAACCCGCGTTTCTCAAAACAGTACATAAACCGTGCGTTATCCGAACCAAACACATAAGCAACCTGGGTATTAGGGTGGAAATAGGTGCGTAGATACTGCTGTAAACGGCTGATGACTTCCGTAAAATTAACAAAAGAAGGCATATAGCAGCTTTCCCAGGGATCAGCCAGCAGCCAGGGATGAGAAACTAAGTGCTTTTGTAAATCATAAAGCCAGGATCCCGGCGTTCCGTGCACATTTGTTTTGGTGTTCACATAACTGGGGTGAGAAATGGAGAAATAGCCCCCAATCACCTGTTTCCCGGCCGCTTCTAATGCTGCTTTGGCTAAGTACATCATTTGAAGGTGCCCTTCGTGTAGAGGGCAAAATCCTCCGGTACTGAGTAATACAACCGGATGGGCATCTTTGGGCAGATGTTTTATCAACGGCAGCGGTGTTGTCAGAAATGTGATGTCTTTTAACCGGGCTATGTCTTGCAGTTCAAAATTATCTTCTAAGAACCCGGCTCGCTCTACAATGCAAAGATCCTCATATTTGACATATATATCCCGGTAGAAATCATCTCGCAATACCTTCCACGCCAGTCGTGTTTGGTACGTTGGATGTGTAATGGCTTGATAGGAAGCATCTATTTCTTCCCGCGTGGCATTTTTAGCAATCCCGAGCTGTTCCCATAGTGTTTTTTTCATACAAAACCTCTTTCCAATTCGGGCTGGAATTATCCCAACCGCCTTTGATGGTGCTAGGCAGTATATCCAAATGTACTGCCGGAGATTTTACCATGTATTTATGGGCATTGTAGCGGTGGAGCCGTTCTAAATTAGCCGCAAAGGTGTTAAATTGTTGGCGCGTTGTATCGTCCCAGCCGTTTAAGAGTCGGTTTTGTTCTTGTGCGGGTAAATTCAAATAATGCAAATACAGCTCTACGAAATCATAAGGAGCCCCGAATACGGTTTCATCACTTCGGGCATCGTACATATCCCCACTAGGCACCGCTTCTAAAATACTAGGTAATACGTCCAAGTGCCTAGCCAACGCATATACTTCAGATTTGTGTAAATCGGAAATTAGCTGCAAGTCCACCATACAATCGGATGCTTTTCCCATAAATCCCAAATAACCGCCTTCATCCAGATTGGTTGTCCCGCAAACAACGGCTTTTTTCCCTTCTTGGACTAACAGATTAGCAACATAGTACACAATCGGGGTACGGCTGCAGGAAACTAGTTGTCCGATAGCCCAGTCGGTAGCTTGTACTTGCAGGGCAGTTTCTACGACTGTTCGCATGGCTTGGTTGGTATCGTGCAAGTCAATAATATACGGTTTCAAACCCCATTTTTGGCAAAGTTCCTTCCCTCGTTGGGTGGCTTCATTTTGGTGTGTAGTACCGGAGGAATTAGAAACAGGCATCATTAACGCAAAGATGTGTTTAAGCGGGGAGTTTGGCAGCTGGGCCGTATGTTTTAAGATCCCTAACGCCACCGCCGAATCTACTCCACCGCTTACACCCAGGACACACGCTTGCAAACGGTATTTGTCTAAGTAGCGGGCCAACAATGTTGCCTTCTCTTGCAGATAATCGCAAGCACAAAATCCCCTCTCTTTGCGAATTTGTGCTAAGTATTGCGCAAGGGTAGTTGATAAATGTAAATCAGTGGGCGGATTATATACTTTCATAACAAGTTTCCTCCGGGCATTTCCCATTCATAACGCAGATGCCCATCTTGAAAGAAAATCAGCTGGCGAATTTGGTTCGGATCTGTTTCAATGGTGTATTTATTAAGTGGTACACAGAAACACACGTTTTGCTCTTCTACGTCATACACGGTACCAATTCGGCCCAGTTCCAATAAACGGTGCCCTTCTTTTTCTAACATACGGGTAATAGCTTGTTTATCTCGCGGGGATAAACGGTGCTTTATGATCCATTGTTTGGCAGAAGGTCTTCTAAATTCGTCATTTACAGGGCGAAGCGTCACTTGCTCAACCTGGTTTTGTTTTGCAAATCGAATAAACTCTCTCACTTGGGCAGGTGTGTAAGTAATGCCTTTGCATAGTACGCAGGTTAGACGCAGGGTAAAACCAAACGAATGTAAAAAATGAATCAAAGCAGGCAAGTCAATATATTGGCCGTTCGGGGCGTAAATCGGTTGATTTTTAGAAGGCAAATGACTTACCACTGACAGTGTAATTACAGTCAATCCCAACTCATACCACTTCTTCAAAAACGGAGTATATTTTTTAGGATTACGTGACAAGGGGATGCCGTTTGTTTGCAATTCCACAAACGGAAAGGGAAACGGTTGCAGATGTTCTAAGTAGTCGGTAATTTGTTGCGGAAACAAAGTGGGTTCGCCGCGGCTTGTAAGCATTACAGTATCTACGCCGTACCGATCCGCCGCTTTGCATGCAATACGAAAGTTGCGCCAATTGACGGTGGGCGTTTGGGTGTTTTTGGCATTTGGAGCTTCTCCGGACACGCAGTACGGACACGCAGCCACACACGCACTGTTGCCAACGATTACACTTAACATTTTGCATTGCATATTATTCTCCTTGTTTATAAACACTGTATATAAAATCCCCGTCCCGGTAATATGAAATGTTGTATTCCGGGGTTTTGGTGCATTTAATAAATTCAAAGGGTAGATCCATTTGCTGGGGTAATGGGTTGCGGTAAATATAATAGCGGTATTGTTGCATTTTTTGCAATTCTTCCCAAGAAGAACAAGCTAACCGCGTTTTATGTATCGGGAAATTAGATAAAACTGCTAAATCTGTGCTTTCAATTAACCGTATATGTGAGAGAAACGGCTTAACAACTTTTGCTTGCGGCACCGAGTTGATTAACAACGTACGAACTGTAAACCTGCTAAGGTATTTTTGTAAATCAGTAAACAAATTAACTAACAGCGTGTTATCTATCGTTTGGCAGGCATCAATTACAAACTCTTGAAACTTCCCCGGATCTAAATCTTCTTTTGGAATAGAAAACAATTCGGATAACCGGTAATACGTAATGCGTGGATTTTGTCCGTTATTATGCAGAAGTAATTTCCCGAGGTTTAAGGAAAAATGAATAGGGTGTTTTTTAATTGAGTTCATTTTCATACTCACTTCGTGCAATTAAATCAGTATTAAAACAAGTTCCATCAGAGGCATATACCTTCCACGTATCAATATTTTGGTTAATAACAATATTGCCGTATCGTTTATCTTCTTTGAGCCGTCCATACCTGTTGAAGTAGAAAATGTTGCTGGCAAAGGATAACAAATTGTACTTTTTTAGTTCTTGTTCTATATCAAAAGGGTCTTCATAGGACTTGCGTACGTTTAGTTGAATAGAAAGGTTGGCAATAAACTGAATATTTTGTATGGCCAGGGCAATTTCAAATAAAAAACGGGGATGTTGCTTCATCAAAAAAGAATTAACGCTGATTTTAAGAATAGTCGGTGTTTTAGAAAGCCCTCTCCAAACAACTATATCCTGTAAATTGTTGCGTAAATTAAGGCCGTTGGTAAGCACAATCAGTTTTTTGCATTGAGGATCTGCCCAGGCCTGTTCCAAAAAAGGTTTAATCTGCGGGTGCAGCATAGGTTCTCCGCCTTCTAGTTGTAATTCATAATCTTGATGGGCGGCTAGTATCTCAGCAAACTTTTGAAGGGGCATGGAGGTGTGCTTCGCCGGGGAAGAATACATGCAACAAAACGGACAGGCCACATTGCAGTGGTTCGTAATATTGATATATAACCGTGTAGAGGGCATATTATAAATCCTGATAGTTTAGCAATATTTCTTGAGTCCCATCCCAACCCGAACATAAGTTGCCGTTTGGATGATAAACTACTTCAAACACTTTATTGTAGTTGTATTTTTGCATTTCTTGTTTACGTTTGGCTAAATCGGCGGCTTCAAAGGCAATGGTACTGTTTGCATATTTATACAATTCCACGTAATAGTAGTAGCCGATATTCCGCTTAAATAACGTAAATTTACCTTGCACATCATTTTCCTGCCATATTTTTTCACAGGTAATCACATTTTGTTCATTGTAGCGGACAATATCTTGGTTTGTGTCTTGCCCGTTAAAATAGGTCAGTTGTCTAAAAATAAAATTATTGTACCCCAGTTGGTTATAAAAATTAATGTATCTTTCACAAGATGCCAAATCGTTTACACCTTTTTTTAAGAGTACACAGGACAAGCGCGGTTTAATACACGTTCCGCGGATAGTTTGGTACACTTCACTAAGCAAGTTGGAAAAGGAAGACGGGTATTGATCTTTGTATCTCATGATTTCTTCAATGCGTTTTTGTTCCCAGTGCGGCAGTGAAAGGTTCAAGTAAGTCCAGTTGTTTTTGGTTAAGCAATTTAAGATACGCTGATTGTTTTTTAATAGTTGGGAAGCGTTGGTAGTCACGGCACGAATACGAAAATTATATTGATTTACCAACGAAACCACCTCGTCAAAGAGTGGAAACAAAGTAGGTTCCCCACCTGTTAGGGAGATAGTCGGATTAAGAGGACGTAAAAAAGCGAAAATCTTATCCAATGATTTGAGGTAAGCATTGTAATTTTCCCCAAAAACATTTTTCCTGTTTTCAGTTTTACAGCGAATATTGGCAACACAAAATTTACAATCTGCATTGCAATAATCATCCAAAAAAACCGAGAAGTTAAAATTGCTATACAGCTCCTTGTCTTTTAGGAAAGGAACGAATGTATATTTATCCGCCATAGCACGTAAATCAAAGGGGAATACATGGTTGGTAAGTGTCATAAATTCTCCGGATTAACGGATAATACTTGTTTTCCTAAAAACGCGGCTTTATTGCGTTTGTATAGTTGGGCCGAACGATGCCTACTGGCAGAAGTTCGGCGGTCGGTCGGTATTACATAAGGAGCAATTTTACGCCGGAAGTTTGCCGTTAGTAATTTCTTTCCCAAGATGGTTTCGTAAACATGTTGAAGCTCGGTTAGGGTAAATGTTTCCGACAAGAAACGAAAGGCATCCACGGACTTTTCCAAGTCATTGCGTAGCACTGTAATTGCATAGGCAATAATTTTGGCATGATCAAAAGCCAGCCCGCTATTTTCCAATATAGTACAGGTAGTTTCTCGGTTATACAAAGATACCGTTTGTTTTACCTCAATAACGGCTGTTAATTCTATGTCCTCTCTTCGTAACGTCAATTTGTTATGTTGGATGGTTTGATAGCTGTTTTCTCCGTTTTGTGTAGTTTGTTTATCCAGTGTAGTGTATGTACAGGTAAACCATTTGGCTTGTTTAGCATCTTTGCTGGAAAAAAGAGTCTGTGTAAATTCCGTTAGGGCCATAAACGAAGAAGAAATAATCCATCCCCGAGGATCCCGCTTAGGTTCGCTAAACACATGTAGTTGTCTAAGATCAGTCTCCTTAATTCCGGTTTCTTCTTCCAGTTCACGCCGTGCGGCTGTTTCTACTGTTTCATTTGGCAAGACAAATCCACCCGGCAAAGCCCATTGGTTTTGAAACGGGTGTTCGGCCCTTTCAATCAAAAGTACAGACAGTTTCTGTTCTGGCAACTTGCGGTAATTACCCGTTTCCTGCCTTATCACAGAAAAAACGGCCATATCCACAGCTAGGGAAGGGCGTGGGTAATGTTGTTGATCGTATTGTTTTAAAAATTCTTGTTCATTCATAGAGTTCCTGGATAAGGGAAACTAGGCATTGGCAAGCGCTTAAATTCATTTTGAGCATGTAATGCATCAATGCGGGCCTTGGCCTGTAAATCATCACATTTTCCCGTGCGAATATAAGCATCTAACACCGCATAGGAAAATCCCATTTTTTCTTCATCACTTTTACCGCTTAAACCGTCCTCGGGCGTTTTATTCACTAAGTAGGGAGGCAAATCCAGCGTATGTCCCAACTGTTTAAGTTCGCTAACTGTTAATTGAGCAAACGGGGAGAAATCCCCCACACTATCTCCGTAACGCGTAGAATATCCCACCCAAATTTCCGACAAATTAGATGTGTTGATCACGCGTCCGTTAAGGGATTGGGAAACGGCATACAATGTGCTCATACGTAGGCGGGGCGCCAAGTTAATTTTGGTTTGAAGAGAAACCTCGGTATTTTTTTCTATTTCATCAACGATATAATCATACGCGGTTTTGAGATTAATTTCACAATGAGCAATGCCCAAATGTTTAACTACCTCATACGAGCATGCAATATCATGTTGAGTTCCATTGGGCATTAGCACCCCAAACACACGGTCTTTTCCCAATGCCTCTACACATAAAGCGGCTGCTATGGTACTGTCTTTACCGCCCGAAATACCAATGACCGCTTTACAAGTGGGGCCATTGGTCGCAAAAACATGTTGCAACCAGTGAATTAAATCAGCCTTTACTTGAGTAGAATCAAAATTCATATTAAAAGTTTCCTTCGTGTAATGTGTTGCGGATTTCGTGCAACGTAAATTCTTTAACCAACTTTCCATCTTCAAAAACAGTTTGCAGTAAGTTTTCTTCCTTTGCCGGGAAGGTATGCGCGTCCAAACCATCCTGGTAAGTGATTTCGCCTTGTTCGTTTCTAAATACCCGGCACAACCCGCGTTGGGATTTTTTGAAATGAGCATTGTCCGTTTTGGGGTTTTTAAAAATTAATAACGGTTTTTCTCCCATTTCCCCATAGGTGGCTTTTACGGCAATCCCGAACGTATCCCGCGTGTAAGGTTTGAACTCTTGATTTTCCTCTAAACACTGCATAGAAAAACTACCTACCCCCAAGGATACATTATTGCAAGCAAATCCATGTTCAATTAAAGTGCGGAATATCATTTCGGCGCGTTGAGGGGTAATGCTATCCCCATAGATGGCTTTAATGTGCGGATTGAGCACCTTATAACCTTTGCTGTTTACAGTACCACCAAACGTGTTCCATAAATGAAAAACTGTTTGAGTAACAATTTCAGCAGGGTCACCGCTATCTCCGCGTATGAGTAATGCTCCGTCATGTGCTAAAATTTCTTCTTTGCACTCCACTACCAATTTATCTACTAAGTTCCAGTAGTCATAGCTATCGCTTACCATAGAGAAGGAATGGTGCGGATAAATTTTTGTAAGCAAACGCTTAATCATATCCGTTTCATTTCCATCTACCGCGTAATTGCTGCACATAACGGAATGCTCCGTGCTAATGGCTCCATAAGCAACGGGTTGTTTTGTGCAATCACAATTATAATAATGTTCTAACCAAGGAATGGCGGGAACCGTGGCTGTGTTCAAGAAAGACAGGCAGAACGCTGCACTACTGGCAGTAGCACTTTCCAAACTTTCTTGCCCGCGCATACTAAAATCCCCCAAGGCCCGCGCACGCGGCACATCATCTTCCACGCTTTGCGCATAATATTTATTGACGATTTGGCGGTAATTATAGCCGACGTTCGCACTTAACATGGGGTGCCAGAGCGAACAACTCATCAATGTTTCAATGGCGTTGACCAACCAAGCAAAGTCAGGATGCGTGTTCGAAATCTCAATCATGGGTACTTTTACAGGCACGCGTGTTCCTTCAGCAATGGCTTTAATTTCAAGGGGTAGATACCCCAAATCATGTAACCGGGCAATTTTATCGTCTTGATAGGAACCTTGTCCTAAGGTATGGGATAAAATACGATTATATTCGGCCAAAGCCGTTTCTTTGGGAATATTGAAAAAGTTTTCATCAAAATACTCCATTAAGTATTTTTTAATAAACGCCTGCAAACCGAACATGACCAGTTTGTCTTGTCCGTCCAACCGAGACATACGCGGTGTGAAATAAGACGTTAATTTGGTAATACCGGCCGGATATTGTTCGCTATGAACAGTTTTATAAAAATCACATAATAATAAGGGTGGAATTCTCATAATTTTCTCCTATATAATTTCAACTAATGGATGTTGTTTGGTAAACACGCTAGGGGTGGTATAAATCTTTTCTACTAACCCGCTTTTTATTAGTTCTCCTTCTAAAACACTGTTTTCGCAGTGCGTTACGTAAAGCCAGATTTTATCTGCCCCTAATTCTTTTAGTTTTTTGGCTGAGTGATAAAAAGTTCCTCCGTACGAAGATATATCATCAATGATAAGCACGTTGAATGGAGTTGACGGAAGATTTCCTTCCACACGCAACCCCAAGATTTTTCCTGTTTTCCAATCCCGTTCTTTTACTCCGTAGATAAAAGGGCGGTTTACATATCCTTGATAACGCTTGCACGAACCCGCATCCGGAAAGAAAACAACGTCCTTTGAAGTTAGCAATGTATCACATAATTTTAGGATACCGGGTTGAATATTCTCACATTCAAGGCGTTGGATAAATTGCAAGGAAACAGCGGAGTGCGGATCCCGTACGACGACGCGGTCAAATTGCAACGAGTTAATAAATTCCGCAAAATATTTGAGCGTAAATACTTCATCTTCATTTTTAACACGGTCCATACGCGCATTGGGGATGTACGGCATACGTAGCGTCAACTTGGTGGCTCCATGGTCCCGTAAATGCTTTACAGCAAAATAAAGCACAACTAATTCTTCGTTATCTTCAAACTGCCAAAGCAGTTCAACTGAACCACTAATAGGGATAATATTCAAACGTAATGTTCCATCAGGAAATTTACTGGGGACAAGTTTTTGATCATTGATGTAAATCATGATTCTCTCCTATTTTACCTGAATTTGGCACATTTTCATAGCTTCCAGTGCATTTTGGTGACTTTTGGGAGTTACCCCAGCACACGCGGCAGAAGCCACCGTAATGCTTACTTCCGGGAATGCTGCCTTTAAAATAATCGCATTTGATAATACACAAATATCGGTACACAAGCCAATAAGTTCAATTTCTTGCACTTGCGGATAGTGTTCCTTAACCCAATCTGCTAGTGCCAATGAACCAAAAGAGGGTTTATCTAGCACCGCCGCATCTTGCGTATCCAAAGAGCCATCAATTTGCCAACCGGACGTGTTTTTAATACAATGGGGTACAGGAAGCAGTTTTCCTTCTTGCGTATGAAGGTACTCCTCAGAATGAGTATCACGCGTAAAGAGAATTGGATTTCCTTCTTTTTTGTACTGTTCTATTTTAGCTTGCACAATAGGAAGGATGTTTAGGGCTTCTTGGGTACCCAAGGCACCGTCTATAAAATCTTTTTGCATATCTACTACAATTAACAATTTCATACGGTCTCCTTTCTTTTTAATATTATCATCTTAATAATATCATAATGATAATATTTTGTTTTGTCAAGACCTAAATTAATTATTTCCCTGCTTGTTCCCTGTTCCGGATTTTAGGGAATTGGGTAAATTTATATGGGGTGTTAGTACGAAAAACCCTTAAAATTTAAAATAAATCCATTGCTTTCCCCTGTATTTATCCTGTTTTACAGGGAAAATAGTATTTCTCGCCTGTTTATTGCCTGTTTGATAAAAAAATATTCAGCATAGTGCTAGGGAAACTACATCCACCGTATTTTAGTTTTGAGTTTATACCATATATCCCCGTTAGGCAACTTGCCCGACGGGGATTTTTTTATAAACGACTTTGAGCATGCGATTTTTGGTGTCTTTAAGGGACTTTTGGTAAAAATTCTCGTTTTATGCTGACAAGAGTAAGTAGGAAGTTGTACAAGAACGTTCTTAAGTATTTTGTTGCTTATTACTTTCTCGCTAGGTTAGGCCAACACTTTTTTATTAGCATAAAACAAGGACATCCATGGTACTTTTCATATACCCACATGCACGGGCAGTTCCATTTTAGCCCATATAAACACATGGCTACGATTACATAGAAAAAATAAA